>NZ_RZPQ01000016.1:529-21470 GCF_003999135.1 Mesorhizobium sp. M7A.F.Ca.CA.004.06.1.1
CTTTCGCATGAAGCTCTACGCGGGCCTGCGCCCGATCCGGGCCATTCCCGGCGTGCCGCTGGCGCTGGCTTCGCCGCGCGCTTCCGAGATCGATTTCGCGCTGGTGCGAGAATCGACCGAGGGGCTGTTTGCCTCGCGCGGCAAGGGCATCGTGACCGACGACAAGGTCGCCACCGACACGATGCGGATCACGCGCGACGTCACGGAGCGGGTGTCGCACTTCTCCTTCAAGCTCGCCGAGCGACGCGCCCGGCGGCGCAAGCGCAAGGGCACGGTGACGCTCATCGACAAGTCAAACGTGTTCCGGTCGTTCGCCTTCATGCGCAAGATCTTCTTCGAGGTCGCCTCGCAGCATCCCGACGTCACGGCGGCCCAGCATTCGATCGACGCGACCGCGCTCGACCTCATCCGCCGGCCGTGGGATTTCGACGTGATGGTCACCGAGAACATGTTCGGCGATATCCTGTCGGACCTGGGGGCCGGACTCGTCGGCGGCATGGGCTTCGCGCCGTCGGCCGATATCGGCGACGATCACGCTTTGTTCCAGCCTTGCCATGGCACCGCGCCCGACATTGCCGGCCAGGGCATCGCCAATCCGGTCGCGATGATCCTGTCGACCGCCATGATGCTCGACTGGCTCGGCACCCGCCATGGCAGCGAGGCCTGCCTGGAAGCATCCGACGAGATCGAGGCCGCCGTCGACGCGGCGTTTGCCGCCGGCTCGGTTCGTCCCTATGACATTGGCGGCAGCGACGGCACGGGCGCGATCGCCCGGGCGATCATCGAGCGACTGGCGCCGCGCGCCAGGGTCTGAACGCAGCTTCAGGGTGGAATTCATGGCACTATCTCTTCCCGAAGCACTCGACCTCAGCGGCCAGCGCATTGTCGTCACCGGCGCGGCGAGCGGGATCGGCCGGGCGACGGCAAGCGCTCTCGCCAGCCTCGGCGCCGACCTGCTGCTCGCCGATGTCTCGAGCCTCGACGCAACCTGTGCCGATCTCACCGCCCACAACGTCGTTCCCGAAACCTTCCAGGGCGACCTCCTGGCGCCCGGCGCCATAGCCCCGCTCTTCGCCTCCGGGCCGGTCCGCGCGGTCGTCCATTGCGCGGGCATCGTTCCGGCGCAGATTCCATGGGACCAGGACCCGAACTGGGAAGCCCGATTCGCCCGGACCATGGCGGTCAACGTCCGGCTACCGATCGAACTCGGTCACGCCAGCATCGCCCACATGGTCGGGAACGGCGGCGGCCGGTTGATCCTCGTCGGCTCGCTCGCCGGCTGGCACGGCGGCACGCTGACGACGACGCCGCCCGATTACGTCACCTCGAAGGGCGGGTTGCACGCGCTAGTCCGCCTGCTTGCCCGCAAGGCTGCGTCGGGCGGCGTCCTGGTCAACGGCGTCGCCCCCGGACCGGTCGTGACGCCGTTCAGCGCCAACATCGACTTTCCGCGCGAAAACTTTCCGCTCGGACGCATGGCCACCGCCGAGGAGATCGCTTGGCCGATCGCCTTCCTGTGCACGAAGGGGGCGAGCAATTTCTGCGGCGAGATCGTCAACGTCAATGGCGGCGTCTTCTTCGCCTGATGACGGGCCGTTGACGCCATGAGCGACAGCTTCGATCCCGACCGCGCGGCAGAGGGACTGGCGAACGCATGGCGCGCCGGTGCGCAGCCGGCCGGATTGCGCGCCGACGTACGGCCGCGCAGCCTCGCCGAAGGCTACGATGTCCAGGACCGGCTGATCGCACTCCTCGGCCATGCGGTAGTCGGCTGGAAGATCGGCCTCGCCGGGCGCAACTTCTATCGCGGCGCCGGTCTCTCCCGTCCGATCTTCGGGCGCATCCTGGCGCCGCGCCGCCACGTCAGTGGCGAAGACGTCATCGTGCCCCGCGATGCCAGCGTCACTATCGAACTGGAGATCGCGCTCGTGCTGGCGTGCGATGCGGGACCCGTCGTCACCCCAGACCTGATCGAATCCGCGCATATCGGCTTCGAAATCGTCTCCTCGCGCCTTCCCGACCGCCAGAGCATCGGCGTGCCGGCCACGATCGCCGACAATTGCGTGTCGCATGCGGTGGTCCTGGGCCAAACCGTCGATCTTGACGCGATCGGCGACATCGCCGCACATGCCGGCGTCACGGTCGACGGCCATTTGCGCGCCCGCGGCCTGCGCGGCGACGATCTGCCCGATACGCTCGCGGTGCTCGGCCACCTGATCGCGCATCTGCGCGAACGGGGACAGGTCCTGAGGCGTGGCGGCGCGGTCTTCACCGGCACGCTGACGCAACCGTTCGACGTCGCGGCGCCGTGCGAACTCGCCGTCACCGGCACGGGATCGGCATTGCGTTGCCGGCTCGTGCCCGCTCCGTGAGGCAGCCGGCTTCGCGGTCCACCGACAAATGAGACAGGGAATACCGATGCGTTCGTCCAGACTGCCCACCCGATACGGCCGTATTTTCCCGCCGGACGAAGCCTGGCTGGCGACGGCAGAGCCGGAGGTCATTCTCGACCCCGAATTGGAGATCATCGACACCCATCATCATCTCTGGGACCTTCGCACCACCAGCGGCCACCGCTACATGCTCGACGAGTTCCTCGCCGATGCCAACAGCGGCCACACGGTCGTCGCCACCGTTCACATGAACGCTTACGAATGGGATCGCGCCTTCGGCCCGAAGGAGATGCAGCCCGTCGGTGAGACCGAGGTCGCCGCCGGCATCGCCGCCATGTGCGACAATGGCATCTACGGGCCGATCCGCGTTGCGGCCGGCATCGTCGGCTTCGCCGACCTGATGCTCGGCGACGGCGTCGCGCCGGTCCTGGAGGCGCATGTACGGGCCGGCGGCGGTCGTTTCCGAGGCATCCGCCACTCAGGCGGCTGGGACGCCGACCCGATCATCGGCAACAGCTTTCCGGGCATCGCGCCCGGGCTTTACGGGCAGCCGGATTTTCGCGCCGGATTTGCCCGGCTCGTCGCCATGGGCCTGTCCTTTGACGCCTGGCTCTACCATCCCCAGCTCGCCGACGTCACCGACCTCGCGCGCGCCTTTCCCGAGGCCTGCATCGTCATGGGCCATTGCGGCTGCCCGCTCGGCTACGGCCCCTATGCCGGCCGCAAGGACGAGGTCTTCGCCGCCTGGAAAGCGTCGATGGCCGAACTCGCCACGTGCCCGAACGTCTCGATCAAGCTCGGCGGCATGATGATGCGGCTTGCCGCCTACGACTACAACACCCGGCCCGCGCCGCCGACCTCGGCCGAGCTCGCCTCCATGTGGGGTCCCTACATCGAGACCTGCATCGAACTCTTCGGAGCCGACCGCGCCATGTTCGAGAGCAACTTCCCGGTCGACCGGATGGGCATCGGCTATGCCGCCCTTTGGAACGCCTTCAAGCGCATCGTTTCCGGCGCATCCGACGGCGTGAAACGCGGGCTGTTTGCCGGCACCGCGCGGCGCGTCTACCGGCTGGATTGAACCGCCGCGCGGGCGGCGCCAGCCAACACATTTGGCGAGGTGGGGGGAACCGAACCGATAATATCCCTGCATCGCGCCGCCGGCTTAAGCTTCCCCGATAGGGAAGGCGCGCGCGGTCGGCGGATCGGAGCGTGGCGGGCAGGCATTTCTGGAGCAGCCGGAAGTTAGGGAGGTCATGCAGTATCAGCTCCTATTCGCGCCCGTGTTCGCGAACATGGACCATCTTCTAACGGGCGCGTGGATCACCATCCAGCTCTCGTTCGTTGCCATGATTCTCGGCCTGATCGTCGGCGTCGTGCTGGCCTTTGCCAAGACCGGCGGGCCGCCCCCGCTGCGCTGGCTGATCGACGCCTATATCGAGCTCGTCCGTAACACACCCTTCCTGGCGCAGATCTACTTCATTTATTTCGCGCTGCCGGAATTCGGCATCCGCATGACGCCGAACACCGCCGCCATCGTGGCGCTGGTGGTCAATGTCGGCGCCTTCGCCACCGAGATCATCCGGGCCGGCATCGAATCCATCGCCAAGGGCCAGGTCGAGGCCGGCGTCGCGCTCGGGCTCAACCGCCTGCAGATCTTCCGCTACATCATCCTGAAGCAGGCGGTGCGTACCATCTACCCGGCGCTGACCAGCCAGTTCGTCTACCTGATGCTGTCGACCAGCGTCGTCTCGGTGATCTCGGCGACGGACCTGGCCGCCGCCGGCAACGACATCCAGCAGCGAACCTTCACCGCCTTCGAGGTCTATCTTGTCATCACCGGCATGTACCTCGTCATGTCGCTCGGCTTCTCCGGCCTGTTCCGCCTGATCCAGCGCCTCGCCTTTAACTATCCCTTAAGCCGGTAGGAGCGAGGTCATGATCCGCCCCTTCGGCATACAGGAATTCTGGTTCATCGTTCTGGCTGTCCAGTGGACCATCGCGCTTTCGGCCGCCGCCTTTGCCGGCGGCGCCGTCGGCGGACTCGTGGTGGCGCTGGCGCGGGTGTCGAAATACCGGCTGCTCTGCCTGCCGGCGCTCGGCTTCATTCGCCTGTTCCAGGGCACGCCGCTCTTGATGCAGCTCTTCCTCACCTATTTCGGCCTGCAGATCATCGGCTTCGGCGTCAGCCCCTGGGTGGCGGCCGCACTGGCGCTTACCGTGCACGCCGCCGCCTTTCTCGGCGAGATCTGGCGCGGCTGCATCCAGGCGGTGCCGGAAGGCCAGAGCGAGGCGAGCTGGGCGCTTGGCCTGTCCTATTTCGATCGGATGAAATCGGTGATCCTGCCGCAGGCCGCGCGCATCGCCGTGGCGCCGACCGTCGGCTTCCTCGTCCAGCTGATCAAGGGCACGTCGCTCGCCTCGATCATCGGCTTCGTCGAGCTGATGCGCGCCGCGCAGATCATGAACAACGCGACCTACTCGCCGCTCAAGGTCTACGGGCTGGTGACCATCATCTACTTCTGCCTGTGCTGGCCGCTTTCGGTCTACGCCCGGCGCATGGAAGGGCATTACGCCGCTCTGGCGACACGCTGACGTCTCGAATTGTCCGGACCCTCGATGTCGGGGATCCATTTTTTGAAAGGGAGGATACACCTGATGACACTCTGGAAAAATGCTCTGACGTTCGTCGCGAGCGTCGCGGTCGCGGCGGCCGTCACCGTGATGCCGGCTTCAGCCCTGACCTTGAAGGAAATCAAGGACAAAGGCACGATCACCGTCGGCTCGCTGGTCGATTACCCACCCTTCGGCCTGCTCGATTCCAACGGCCAGGCCGTCGGCTACGATCCCGATCTCGCCAAGGAGTTCGCCGACAGCATCGGCGTCAAGCTGACCATCCTGCCGGTGACCTCGGCCAACCGCATCCAGTACCTGCTGTCGGGCCAGGCCGACGTGCTGTTTGCCACGCTCGGCATCACCGAGGAACGCCTCAAGGTTGTCAACTTCTCGGTGCCCTATGCCGGTCTCGAGCAGTTCGTCTATGGCGACAAGGATATCGCCATCACCGACAAGGCGGGCCTCGCGGGCCAGACGATCGGCGTCACCCGCGGCACCACGCAGGATACCGCCGTGACGGCAATCGCCGCGGCCGACACCAACGTCCAGCGCTACGACGACGACGCCTCCTCCGCGCAGGCACTGATCTCCGGCCAGGTGCCGCTGCTCGGCGTTGCCGACATCGCGATCGGCCAGATCGAAAAGACGGCGCCGGACCGCTTCACCAAGAAGTTCCTGCTGCGCCAGCAGGCGCAGGGTATCGTCGTGCGCAAGGACTCGCCCGAGCTGCTTGCCGCCGTCAACGACTTCCTGAACGGGAAGAAGAAGGACGGAAGCCTGGGCAAGCTGCACGAGCAATGGATGAAGGCGCCGTTGCCGGACTTCATCGAAAACGCCGAGAAGTAGGTTCAGGCACGGCCGGCCGCAGGGAGATGTCCACGTGAGTTCAGAACAGGCGAACGCAACCGTCTCGCTCGCGGTGAGCATGGAAAACGTCGAGAAATACTACGGCGCTTTCCATGCGCTGAAGGCCGTCAACCTGACGGTCCGCACAGGCGAGCGAATCGTCCTTTGCGGCCCGTCCGGCTCGGGCAAGTCGACGCTCATCCGCTGCATCAACCAGCTCGAGCAGGTCCGCAGCGGCAAGATCGTCGTCGACGGCATCGAACTCACCGCGGGGCCGAAGAACGTCGAGGCGGTGCGCCGCAACGTCGGCATGGTGTTCCAGCAGTTCAACCTGTTCCCGCACATGACGGTGCTCGAAAACTGCACGCTAGCGCCCATGAAGGTTTCCGGCATCGCCAAGGCGAAGGCGGAGGAGACCGCGCGCAAATACCTCGCCCGCGTGCGCATTCCCGAACAGGCCCACAAATATCCCGCCCAGCTTTCGGGCGGCCAGCAGCAGCGCGTGGCGATCGCGCGCGCGCTCTGCATGAATCCCAGGATCATGCTGTTCGACGAGCCGACCTCCTCGCTCGACCCGGAGATGGTCAAGGAAGTCCTCGACACCATGATCGAACTGGCCAACGAAGGCATGACCATGCTCTGCGTCACCCACGAGATGGGCTTCGCCCGCCAGGTCGCCGACCGCGTCATCTTCATGGACCAGGGCGAGATCGTCGAGATGGGCGAGCCGGGCACCTTCTTCGACAATCCGAGGGAAGCCCGCAGCAAGGCGTTCCTCAGCCAGATCAGCCATTGAACATGGCGTGCGCCTTGTACTGAAGCGGCGACGGCAGATGCTGCGGGATACGAGGATTTGAACATGATGCGCGCCGTGGTTCTGCATGCCGAGAGAAGACCTGCGCGTCGAGGAAAGGGCCAGGCCCGAACCTGGCCCCTAACAGGTGCTGGTGCGGATCGCCAATGGCGGCATCTGCGGCTCCGACCTGCATTGTTAGAACCATGGCGGCTTCGGGCCGGTCCGAGTGCGCGAGCCGATGATCCTCGATCACGAGATTTCCGGGCATGTCGCGGCGCTCGGCGCCGGTGTCGTGGGCGTGCAGTTGGGCGCTATGGTCGCCGTCAGTCCGTCGTCGCCCTGCGGCCATTGCGGCTTCTGCTGCAGCGGCCAGCCGATCCACTGTTCCGACATGCGCTTCCTCGGCAGCGCCATGCGCACGCCGCTCGTGCAGGGCGGGTTTGCCGACTACATCGTCTGCGACGCCGCCAACGCCGTCGCCATGGCTGCCGGCGTCGACGCCGCGATCGGCCTCCTCCTCCTGCTTTCGGCGCGACTGGCGCGCGCGAAGTGGTGGTCACCGACATCCTCGACAAGCCGCTCGCCCTCGCCCCTTCGCTCGGCGCCGACCATACGGTCAACGTCGGGCGGTCGGGCCGGATGCGCTGGCCGGCTATGAGTCCAACAAGGGCTATTCGACGTCGTCTTCGAGGTCGCCGGCTAGTCGCTGACCATCGCCGGGGCACTGCGCGCGACACAGCCGCGCAGCACCATCGTGCCCGTCGGCCAGGGCGCCGTCCCCGAACTGCCGATCTCGACCATCGTCGGCAAGGAACTGGTGCTGCGCGGCAGCTTCCGCTTCGCCGGCGAGTTTTCGCTCGCCGCCAAGCTCATTGGTTCGGGCCGGATCGACGTGGCGCCGCTGCACAGCGCGACCATGCCGGTCACTGATGCCAATGACGCCTTCCTGCTGGCAGGCGACAAGAGCCGGGCCATCAAGGTACAGATCGCCTTCGCCTGAACGCAGTCGTCGCGCGGCGATCGCCTTCCGCGGCGCGACGCAGGCTGCCGCCACGTTCCGCGAGGTGGGGGGTGCCCAACGGATACTTTCCTTCGCCGGGCTCTCCGTTAGTTTCGATGGGAGGAAGACCCTCGATACGATGCGCCTCATAGCACGCACCGCGAAACCCGCCGGTGCTCCCCTTTTTCCAAATTCGAAGAGAAGACCGCCATGTCCAGCAAGAAACCCGTAGCCATCGTCTTCGACACATTCGGATCCGTGGTGGACTGGCGCGGCAGCCTGGTCGCCGAAATGAAGGAACTCGGTGGCAAGCGCGGCGTCAACGGCGACTGGGCCGCCGTCGCCGACGCATGGCGCCACGGCTATCACCGGATGCTCGATGAAGTAACCGCGGGCACGCGGGACTACGGCCTCCTCGACGACCTGCATCGCGAACTGCTCGACGAGGCCATGCGCGATGTTGGCGTCACCGGCTTCAGAGAGGACGACCTGCGCGACATCAACCTCGGCTGGCATCGCCTCAAGGCCTGGCCGGATGCCGTGGCGGGCCTGACGCGGCTGAAGACCAAATACATCGTCGGCTCGCTTTCGAACGGCAACGTGCGCCTGCTGGTCGACATGGCCAAGGGCGCGAACCTGCCGTGGGACGTGGTCTTCGGCTCCGACATGTTCTCACGCTTCAAGCCGCATCCCGACACCTACCTGGGCAGCGCCCGGCTGCTCAATCTCGAACCGGGCGAGGTCATGCTGGCGTCGGCGCACAATGGCGACCTCGCCAACGCGCGCAAGTACGGTTTGATGACCGGCTTCTTCCTGCGTCCCACCGAATTCGGCCCCAACCAAGCGATCGACCTTGCCGCCGAGGCGGATTGGGATGTCATCGCCGACGACATCGAGGACATGGCCACCAAGCTCGACACCTGACGGTGGCGGTCGCGCCAATGGCGCCGGCATTCTCCTTCTCGGTCGGTCTAGGCTCGCCCGCTTCCTACCTCATCCTGAGCTTGTCGAAGAACACTGGCCCGATTGCGAAGGCAGGGCGTGGTGACGACAAAGCGCGGCCATCCCTCCACCTGAATATCACCGTTTCCTCGCCGTTCGCGATGCCGACATGGTGAACAACGATTTGAGCCCTCTTGCCGGGGCGGCTAGGACTTCGGTTGGGGATTTGCCTTAGGACAGTGCTTCCAGGCAATATTTGTTCGGCTGCATGCTTCTATAGTTCATCACCCCTATCACCGAATAGCTTCAGCAAACGAATTGGAGGTCTTCTTTCGCAGCAGGGAGGCAATGCCGGTACCCCAGGTACCGCATTCGCGAATGGCAGGAAGAGTTTGGAGGAGGAATTCAATGAAGAAATATATAGCGGCAGCTTTATTCTCGCTGTCCCTGGCATTTGCCGCGACGGCCCAGGAAGCCGCGCGACCGGACTTCATACCCGAGGCCGACTGGGGCAAGATCAAGGGTCTCATAGATCCGAGCCGTGTCCAGTGGCAGCCTTACAAGGGGATCGCCGTCAAGCAGGACGGGTCGCCCTACAAGGTGCTCTATTTGCCGGTGTGGATGGGCGACGACTACCAGGTCATCGCGCAGCATCTCCTGCAGACCCAGCTCGAGGAAGCCGGCGCGACCTTCACCACGAGCTCGGCCGAATTCGACGTGCCGACGCAGACGCGCCTGATGGAAGACGCCATCGCCACGCACGCCTACGACGCGATCGTGCTGCATCCCATCGACCCGACCTCCATGGCCACCACCATCGACAAGGCCATCGCATCCGGGATCGACGTCTACAACTGGGTGCTTCCGGCCAACACCGACAAGCTCACCGGCTTTGCCGGCTATGATGCCGACACGATGGAAGGCAACGGCCAGATCGGCGTGAAATTCTCCGAACTCGCCAAAACGGCGGGCGCTACCGCCGAGAAGCCTTATCGCGTGCTGGAGATCTGGGGCGCACGCGCCCTGCCGATCTGCCAGGCCCGTCACCACGGCGTCGGTCTGGGGCTGGCGGGAGATCCCGCTGTCGAGATCGTCGAATCGGTCGACACGTCCGGCCAGCCGGAGTCGGTGATCAAGGCTATCCAGGATGCCTTTGCCCGCTATCCCGACATCAAGGCCATCTATCCCCAGTTCGGCGATGCCGGCGCCATCACAGAGGGCCTGCGCTCCGTCGACCGTCTGGCGCCCGCCGGCGATCCGAACCACGTCGTCGTCATCCTCCAGGATATCGACAAGGCGATGCTGGCACCTTTGCGCGACGGCACCTTCGACTTCACGGTGTCGAACAACCCGTGGCACCAGATCGATGTCGTCGTGAAGCAGTTCCTCTGGCACACCGTGCTCAAGCAGCCGTTGGGCGACGGCGATGCCAATTCCGGAACGGTCAAGCTGCCGCGCCGAGTATTGCTGCCGATGCCGCTCCTGACGGGTGCGACGATCGACACGGATGCAGCGCATATGTGGGGCGGAACCGTCGCCTTCACCGACATGCCGCTCGGCAAGTGGAACTACTGGCCAGTCCTCGACACCAAGGAGATCGGCCTCCCCGTCCCGACGCTCGCCGACCGCAAGAGCCTCCTCGGCTATTGAGGCGCATCCGTTCGTCGCGCGGGTGGCTGCAATCCCACCGCGCGACAGACGCCGGGCGGTATCCAGGGAACAGGTGAGACACGCGTGGGTGACATCGTCCTGAGCATGGTGGGCATCACCAAGTCCTTCGGGAGCATCAAGATTCTGAGGGACGTGGCGCTCGAATTGCGCGCCGGCGAGGTCCACGCCCTTCTCGGCGAGAACGGCGCCGGCAAAAGCTCATTGATGAAGATCCTCATGGGCGTGCTGCGGCCCGACAGCGGCGAATACACGGTGCGCAGCAAGCAGGCCCAGTTTTCCAATCCATCCGAGGCGCAGCGCAACGGCGTCTCGATGGTCTATCAGGAGTTCGGCCTGGTCCAGTATCTGAGCGTCACCGAGAATATCCTTCTCGGCCGCCTGCCCGCCCGCTGGGGCAAGGTCGACTGGCCCAAGGCGCGCCGCGAGGCCGCGCAGATCCTGCAGCGGCTCGGCAGCAGAGTGTCGCCCGATGCCACGGTCGGCGACCTGAAGGTGGCCGACCAGCAGGAAGTGGAGATCGCGCGCGCCCTCTCCTACGATCCGGCCGTCTTCATCATGGATGAGCCGTCCTCCGCCTTGTCGCGCGTCGAGATCGACAATCTCTATGGCCTCGTCAGGGTGCTCAAGCAGCGCGGCGTCGCCATCGTCTACATCTCGCACAAACTCGAAGAAGTCTTCGCGCTCGCCGACCGGGTGACGATCCTGCGCGACGGCGCCGTCGTCAAGAGCTGCGGCATCGCCGAAATCGACATGGCGACGCTGGTCGAGCGCATGACCGGCAAGCCGGTTGACAGCACATCAACGTTGCGGCAGGCGGCCGGACCGGGCGCCGGCAGGCTCCTCGAACTCTCCGGATTTTCCGCCGACGGCCTGTTCGAAGGAATCGACCTGACCATCGCGAAGGGCACCATCGTCGGCATCGCCGGCGTGATCGGCGCGGGCAAGAGCGAACTCGCGCGCGCCATCGTCGGTGCGCTGCCGGACGGAACCCGTGTCAAGGGCAGCCTTCACTTCGATGGCGTGGCGGTGAACGTCGCCACGATGACGCCGAGCAAGGCGCGCCGGCTCGGCATCGGCTTCGTCAGCGAGGATCGCCAGGCCGAAGGCATCGTCCAGGAGCACTCGGTCGGCTTCAACATGGTGCTGCCGGCACTGAGCCGAGTGACGACTGCGGGCGTGCTCGTCGGCCGCCGGGTGCGCGGCCTGGTGGCCCGAGTGATGGACGATGTGGGGCTGCGGCCGCGCGAACCGGGCAAGCTCGTGCGACTGCTCAGCGGCGGCAACCAGCAGAAGGTGGTCATCGGCAAGTGGATCGCCGCCGGTTCGAAGCTCTTCATTCTCGACGAGCCGACCCGGGGTATCGACGTCGGCGCCCGCCAGGAGATCTACGACGTCATCCGCCGCCAGGCGCGGGAGCGGGGCGTCGGCGTTTTGCTGCTGTCATCCGACATGCGCGAGATCATGGTGGCGTCGGACCGCATCCTGATCATGGCGCAGGGCCGGATCACACGCGAAGTCGCGCCCGATCGGGTCAGCGAGCGCGACTTGCTCGAAATGGTGCTCGTGCGCGGCGACAAGGGCGCCGATATCGCTGGCGTGCCGGAGGCGCACGGATGAAGAGCTTCCTGCGCAACGACAACGTGCTGCGCGCGCTCATACTCGTGGCGCTGATCGTCGTGTTCGGCCTCTTAACCGGAGGCGTTACCTACAGTGCGCGCGGGCTGTCCAACATCCTGCTGCAGAGTTCCATCATCGGCATAGCCGCTATCGGCCAGACCTTTGTCATCCTGACGGGAGGCATCGACGTGTCGCTCTACGGCATCGGCGTCTTCGCAAGCGTACTTGGCGCTTCCACGCTGACCAGCCGCTTCGACCTCAACATGGTCGGCGGCGATCCTTGGCCAGTTCCCGTCGGTATCGCCATTATCCTGCTCGTCGGCATCGTGATGGGCGCCGTCAACGGCCTGCTGGTCGCGCGGCTGCGCGTGCCCGCGCTGATCGCGACGCTCGGCATGTGGCAGATCGGCCTGGGTCTCGCCCAACTCGTCGGCGGCGGCTACACGATCACCGATCTGCCTTCGAGCCTTAGCATGCTGGGACAGGGCTCGATCCGGGGCGTGCCCGTGCCGGTCATTGAGATGCTCCTGCTCTTCGCGCTGGCGCATTTCGTGCTCAGCCACACGTCCTTCGGCCGAGCCATCTATGCCGTCGGCGGCAATTCCGCCAGCGCGTATCTCTCCGGCATCAAGGTCCGGCGCGTGCAGTTCCTCGTCTTCGTGATCTCGGGACTGATGGTCGCACTCGCCGCCCTGTCGATCGAATCGCGGATGATGTCGGTCTCGATCAGGACGCTGAGCGGGCTGCAGCTCGACAGCATCGCCGCTGTCGCGATCGGCGGCGTCAGCATCTATGGCGGCCGCGGCACCGTGCTCGGCGTGTTGTTAGGGACACTGATCCTCGCCGTCATCGACAGCGGCCTCGGCGCCATGGGCGCCAGCACCGACGTCCAGAACACGGTCAAAGGTGCGGTCATCATCCTGGCGGTGTCGATCGAATTCTTCCGCCGCCGCGAGCGGCCAACCCGCATCACGGCCTGACATGCAATTGCGGAGGCAACCAGAGTGATCGTCGACCAACTTCGGGAAGCGGATGCCGGGCCGGGCCGCCGAGGCTTTGGCTTCGGCGTACTGACCAGCGACGACTTCGTGCGCCTGCTCATCCTCGCCGCCTTGATCGCGGGGTTCGCAATCGTCACGCGCGGCGCCACAATCGGCACCGAAAACCTCGCGAACGTGCTGATCCAGTCGTCCATCCGAGGCATTGCCGCCTGCGGGCAGGCGTTCGTGGTGCTCACGGTAGGCCTCGATCTCTCGGTGAGCGGCATCGTGGCGGTGACGCTGATGGTCGGCGGCAGCCTCGTCACCACCAACCCGCAATTCAGCCTTCTCGGCATCGCGATCTCTCCGCTTCTCGCCATCCCGGTGATGCTCTTCGTTGGCGTCGCGTTCGGCACCGCCAACGGTTTCCTCGTGGCACGGGTGCGGTTGCCATCCCTGATCGTGACGCTTGGCGTCTGGCAAATCGGCGTCGGGCTCGCCTATCAGGTGACCGGCAGTGGCTTCGTCGACAGCATCCCCTCGAGCATTGCCTTCATCGGCCAGGGCAGCCTGCTCTACGTGCCCAACCCGGTCATCCTGTTCTTCGCGATCGTGGCGCTCAGCTATTTCGTCCTGCACCGGACCGCTTTCGGGGCCGAAATCTACGCCGTTGGGGGCAATTCCCGATCGGCCTTCATCAGCGGCGTGCGCGTGGTGCGCGTGCGCATCATCGTGTTCGCCATTGCCGGCAGCTTCTATGCGATCGGCGCCGTAATCAGCATGTCGCGCTACATGAGCGCCACGATGGCGCAGACGACCGGCCTCGAACTATCGACGATCGCCGCGGTTGCCATCGGCGGCGTCAGCCTGTCGGGCGGCAAGGGCAGCATCGTCGGCGTGCTGCTCGGTACGCTGATCATCGGCGTCGTCGACAATGGGTTGAGCATCACTGGCGTCGGACCCGCCCAACAGGCGATCCTGAAAGGCGCCATCATCATCTTCGCAGTGATGCTCGACGGCTTTTCGCGACGCTGATGGCGCGCCCGGCTCGCCGCCGATCCGATCAGAACACCGCCCGCCAAACCTCGGGCACGAAGGCTTACGAGCGCCGTTCCTGAAATCGCGCTCTCATTCCGGGGTTCGCCTGTCCGGCATCCAGATCATGCGACCCTCCAGCAGGTTCTTAGTCCGCAGTCCAACCGCCGTCGATGATCATGGACGATCCCGTCATGAGAGAGGATGCATCGGACGCCAGGAAGACAACCGCCCCGGTTATGTCGTCGACATGACCGATGCGGCCAAGCTTTATCTTGGACAGCACCTCCGCCCTGAAGGCCTCATTCTTGAGAAAATTCTGAGCGAGCGGCGTTTCGACAAACGTCGGGCAGACGGTGTTGACACGGATCTTGTATGGAGCCAGATCTATTGCCGTAGCCTTGGTCATCCCCTCCATCGCCCATTTAGAGTCTCAGCGTCTACTGCGCCTCTAATTGGGCGCAGTAGACGCTGCGCGTCGCGGCGCCGACATGGCCCATCTGCGACGACATATTTATGATGCTTCCGCCCACGCCTTGCTCGACCATGCGCCGCGCGACGATCTGCGCTACAAAGAAGGAAGCGCGCAGGTTGAGCCCGATGATGTCGTCGAAATCGGCCCGCGTTACGTCAAGGAATGGGTTGGTGCGGTTCATCCCGGCATTATTGACCAGCACGTGAAAAGCCGGCCTGTGTGAAACAGCTTCACTCACTGCCGAAACGTCCCGGATATCGAGAGCGATGGCTTCGGCTTGTCCGCCCGCGCGAGTGATATTGGCCGCGGCAGCCTCCACCTCGCTCAATGTGCGGGCGGCCAGAACGACCTCGGCACCAAAGTGGGCGAGCGCATGAGCGGCGGCCAGTCCCAGCCCCCGCCCGGCTCCGGTAACAAGCGCCCGTTTTCCGTCCAGCCTGAAATTTGGCGCGACTTGATTTTCCTCCATAAATCACTCTCCATTTCCTCAAATTGAGAATACGTATGCATATGTATTTGCTAAATTAGTATCTGGCGTTGATCAGCTCAGGCGGTTGCAGGACCAATGTTGGTAGAGCCGCGAATGATCAGTTCGCCGGGTATGCGAATAGCCGCTGGTGGAAAGTCTGCCGGATCAAACAGCAGGGACAGGGACCGCCCCACCATCGCCTCGATCGGCTGGCGGAAGGTGGTGAGGTCGTATGCCGGCCAGGCGGCCGAGGGAATGTCATCGAAGCCCACGATGGAAACATCGCGCGGAACTTTCAGCCCAAGCCCGAAGCGCGCGGCATCCAGCGCGCCAAGCGCCATGACATCGGCGATACAGAAGATGGCGTCCGGGGGAGTCGGGCCGGACAGCAGATTGATCGCTGCCCTGTAACCCCCGCCATAGGTGTTTTCGCCGAATTGCTCGCCAATGATTTGGACTCCATGGCGGCGCAATTCATCCTGAAAGCCGGCGCTACGTTCGCGGTGGGTCGACGTATCAGGGCGGCCCCCTATAAGGGCTATACGCCTATGCCCTGCGGCAACAAGAAGGGCGGCAACTTCCATAGAAGCCGACCTGTTCTCGCAGCACACTGAATTGATCGAAAAGTCGTCGACGGAGCGGTTGAACAAAACCACCCGAGTGTTCCTGTTGTGCAGGATGTCGCGCATTCGCGACGACAACACAGCTGACGTGACGATCAAACCGTCGATCTCGTACTGAAGCATCGATGGCAGCACGTCATCGACTTCGAAACCCTTGGGCACGGAAAGCAACAGGAGCTGCTTGCCCATGGCGTTGAGCTTCTGGGTGTAGATTTCCAGGACGGCCGGGTAGAACGGATTGAGGATATCGGCCATGATCAGGCCAACCATATTCGTCTTCTTCGTCTGCAGGCTTCGCGCGATCCCATTTGGCGTATAGCCCAAGCGCTCCGCCGTCTTGCGAATCTTTTTCTTTGTCTCCTCTGAAATCCTCCCGTCGCCGGCGAGCGCGCGAGACACCGTCGATTGCGATACGCCAGCCTCCCGCGCGACATCCACCGAAGTTGACCGTCTCATGCATTGGATCCTTTGCGCAAATCAGCTTTTGCGCCTGTTATGCTGCCTTGCGCGCAGCAATAGCAAGACGATGCGCGAGATCAAACGCTGCTGTCAGCCCGGCGGGGTCGGCGCGATTTTGGCCAACAATGTCGTAGGCTGTTCCTTGCGAGGCGGTAACGATTGGCAGCGGCAATCCGCCAAGAACGGTCGAGGTGTTGGTGAAACCGAGTGTCTTCAGCGCGATCTGGCCCTGATCGTGGAACATGGTGATGATCAAGTCGAGCTTCTCCGGCCCCACACGCAGAAAGACGGTATCGGCCGGATAGAGGCCGGCGACATCGTATCCAAGCTCCTTTAGCCTTTCGACAGCGGGGAGGATAATCTCGATCTCCTCAGTGCCCATTGCGCCGCCTTCTCCCAAATGCGGGTTAAGGCCGGCAACGGCTATTCTCGCACGTTTGCCGCTTGATGATTCGACCGCCCTGGCGCCGGCCACCGTGGCCGCAATGATGGACTCCACGGAGATGTTGTCGGCCACGGCGCGAAGCGGGATATGCGAGGTTACGCGGGCCGTCCAGAGAGCCCCCTGGTTATTCATTTCGCAGCAGAAGCCAGTAACCCCGAGGCGATTTGAGAAAAAATGCAGTTCGTCGATCGCCTTGTGACCGGCCAGCCACATCGCCTGTTTGTTGAGCGGACCATAGACAATCGCATCGAGCTGCCCTGCCCCGGCCGCGTCTGCTGCACTCTCCAGCGCCGCGAGCGTGGCAGTTCCGCCCTCCGCGCTCGCCACACCGGGTTTGTGGCCGCCTCGATCCAGACCTGAAATCAGCGCCACGCCGCCACGCTCCGGAATTGATGAGACGCCATCGACGACCGGGATTTCAGCATCGAGTCCAGCGATTCGCATTCCGTCGCGAAAGCTCCCTTTCCCACAAAAGACGGCAACGCGAAGGTCACTCTGGCGCCCCTTTGCATTGACCAATTTGGCGCAAAGTTCCGGACCGACACCGGATGGGTCTCCCGCGACGAGGCCGATTGTTGTCACAGACATTTCTCACTCCTGTTTGACAAACTCATTTCAAATGTCTAACAGAGTGCATACGTATGCTCAATCAAAAACGACAGAAGCCATCTCATATGAAAGCCTTTGCAACAGACTCTCTTGAAGCGCGCATCGGCGCGCAAACCACGGAAGCGAGACGACTTTCGGGCCAGATCGTCTGCGGCGGCGGCTTGAGAAAAGCGCTCACAACCGCGCAATTCGATATCGAGAACCCCGCCACCGAAGAGATCATCGGCTCTGCGCCACGCTGCGGCATAGAGGATGTCAATTCTGCGGTGGATGCGGCTTCCCTTGCGTTCCGGTCTTGGCCGGCAACGCCGGCGAGAGAGCGCGGCGCCCTGCTCATGCGGGCAGCCGATCATCTCGACGGCTTCCGTGAAGACATTGCCCGGCTCTCGTCGCTGGAGACTGGCAACGCACTTCCAACCCAATCGCGCAATGAAGCCGGCACCATGGTCGACATCCTGCGTTATTTCGGTGGCCTGGCCGGCGAGATCAACGGCCAGACCTATCCGCCCGATCCTGGCCGGCTGCTCTATACGCGACGCGAGGCGCTTGGAGTCGTTGGCGCGATCATTCCGTGGAATGCACCGCTGATGCAGCTTGCCAGCAAGATCGCCCCGGCACTCGCCGCGGGCAACACCGTCGTGCTAAAGCCGGCCGAGCAAGCACCCTTGGCAGTGCTTCGGGTGTTCGAACTGCTGCAGGCGGTTCTGCCACCCGGCGTCGCGAACGCAATCACCGGGCTCGGCGAGGAAGCAGGTCGCCTGCTTTGCCAACATCCGGCTGTACGCAAGATCAGCTTCACCGGATCGAGCGCCGTCGGCGCCTTGATCATGCACTACGCCGCCGACAAGATCATACCAGTCACAGCCGAACTCGGTGGCAAGAATCCGAACATCGTCCTGGCTGATGCCAATGTCGATCGCGCGGCGCGTGGCATTCTGCAGGGGCTTCGGCTTCAGCGTCAGGGCCAGTCGTGTTCCGCCGGTACGCGGATCTATATCCACGACGCCATCTATGATGCGGTGATCGAGCGCGTCCTGGCCGGCATTCCGTCTTTTCGGGTTGGAAACCCGCTGGATGAAGCGACACAGGTGGGCTGTATCGTATCGCGCAAGCAGTTCGATCGTGTCGAACGCTATATCGAAATGGCGCGGCAGACGCCGGGCGCCCGTATCCTTTGCGGCGGCCAGCGTCCCGAAGGTCTGGACAAGGGTTATTACTACTCGACGACGCTGATCGAGGGCGTTCCCGCAAGCTCACCCGTTTGCCGTGACGAGATCTTCGGGCCGGTCGCGACTGTCTCACGCTTTACCGATTTCGAGACCGTGCTGCAGGAAGCCAACGACACGCCTTACGGCCTCGCGGCAACGATTTTCACGGAAAACCTCCCGGCGGCGTTCGACTTCGTGTCGCGCATCGACGCCGGCTTCGTGCAGGTCAACCAGTTTGCCGTCGCGGAAGCCAACATCGAATATGGGGGGACGAAAATGAGCGGCATGGGACGTGAGCTCTCGCTGGCAAGCATGGTCCAGCATTTCACCTGGTCGAAGACCGTCATCGTCAACACGTCGGCTGCCTGACCGGGAGAATGCTCAAGTGAAAACCGTCGCTTTCCTTGGACTTGGCAATATGGGTCAACCAATGACCCGCAATCTGGTCCAAGCTGGCTTTCCAGTCATTGGCTTCGACCCGTCTTCGGCCGCACAGGACGCGGCTGAGAAGCAGGGCGTGAAACGTGCCACCTCCGCCGCCGAGGCGGCTTCATCGGCCGATGTGGTTATCACCATGCTTCCGACCGGAGACAATGTCCGCGACGTCTATCTTGGAGCGTCGGGTGTCATCGCGGCATCCCGCAAGGGTGCGCTCTTGATGGATAGCAGCACGATTTCATCGACCGTCACCGTGGAAATCGCCGCTGCCGCCCGCGCCGCCGGCCGGCGCATGATCGATGCACCGGTTTCAGGCGGGACGCCGCGCGCCCATTCCGGCACTTTGACTTTCATGGTCGGCGGCGAGGCCACGGATGTCGAGCATGCCCGCCCTCTGCTGGAAGCAATGGGACAGCGCATCTATCATGTCGGGGCTTCGGGAGCGGGCCACACGGCGAAGCTCTGCAACAACATTCTGTCCGGAATATGCATGGCGGGAACTGTCGAGGCGCTGGCACTCGGTGTCGCCAATGGTCTCGACCCAGCAATCCTCAGCGATGTGATGCGCAACTCCTCGGGCAACAACTACGCGCTCGAGCGCTATCACCCATTCCCGGGCCTGATGGAGAATGTGCCCTCTGCCAACGGTTTTGCCGGCGGTTTCCGCTCGGATTTCCAGTTGAAGGACATGCGGCTCGCCAAGGAACTGGCGAACAGCTCGAAAGTCCTGGCAGCGATGGGAAATCTGGCAACAGAGCTCTTCGCCATCCATTGCCAGAATGGACATGCCGGCGAGGACTATTCGAGCATCATCAAACTGGCGCTCGATCTCGACAGCTACTTAGAAGGCAGGACGACGGAAGGGGCGACCAAGTGATCCGCAAACTCAAAGAGGGGCGCGACCCGAGCGCCGTGGCAGCCGATCAGGCCACCGTCAGAGCCACTGTAGAGGGCATCATCGCAGATGTCCGTGCGCGTGGCGATGTTGCGGTGCGCGAGCTTTCGATCCGCTTCGACAAATGGGACCGCAAGGATTTTCGCCTGACCGATGCGGAAATACGCGCCTGCCTTGCGGAACTGTCCGAACAGAACCTGAGCGACATCCGCTTCGCGCAGGAACAGGTTCGCAACTTCGCGCAGCATCAGCGCGAAGCGTTGCGCGATATCGAGATCGAAACCCTGCCGGGCGTTGTTCTTGGGCACAAGAACATCCCCGTTCAGTCCGTCGGCTGCTATGTGCCAGGCGGAAAATATCCATTGCTGGCTTCGGCCCATATGTCGGTCATTACGGCCAAGGTTGCCGGCGTGCCGCGCATCTTCACGGCTGCGCCGCCTTACGAGGGGCGCCCTGCCGCGGCGATCGTTGCGGCCCAGCACCTGGCAGGCGCGGATGAAATCTATTGTCTCGGCGGTGTGCAGGCCGTAGCCGCCATGGCACTGGGCACACAAAGCATCCAGTCCGTTGCCATGCTGGTCGGTCCAGGCAACGCCTTTGTGGCGGAAGCCAAGCGCCAGCTCTATGGGCAGGTCGGCATCGATCTCTTCGCCGGTCCGACGGAAACCCTGGTCATTGCCGATGACAGCGTCGACGCCGAGCTATGCGCGACCGATCTCCTCGGCCAAGCCGAGCATGGTCCCAACTCACCGGCAGTCTTGCTGACCAATTCAGAGGCCCTCGCCAAAGCCACGATCGCAGAGGTCGAAAGGCTGCTGAATATCCTGCCGACTGCCGTCGTCGCCCGTCGCGCATGGGAGGATTATGGCCAGGTGATCCTGTGTTCGACAGAGGACGAAATGGTCGGTGAAGCAAACCGCATCGCATCGGAACATGTGCAGGTCATGACACGCGATCCCGATATCTTCCTCGAGCGGATGACGAACTACGGGGCGCTGTTTCTCGGGCCGCGAACCAATGTCGCCTATGGCGACAAGGTGATTGGAACCAACCACACGCTGCCGACGGCGGGAGCCGCCCGTTACACCGGCGGCCTTTGGGTCGGCAAGTTCCTGAAGACCGTTACCTATCAACGCGTCCTGACCGATGAGGCCTCGGCAATGATCGGCGAATACTGTTCGCGCCTTTGCATACTTGAAGGGTTCGCCGGCCATGCCGAGCAGGCAAACGTTCGTGTCCGTCGCTATGGCGGGCGCAACGTCCCCTATGCGGCCGCCGCTGAATAAATCGCGATAAATCGCGGCGACGACTGCGGATGCCGGATGAGGAGCTGGCATCCAATCTGAGACGGGTCGTCCCGAGACGGAGAGGAGACAGACGTGACTGATATGCCGATGGTGGATGCTCACGTCCACTTCTGGAAT
>NZ_RZPQ01000170.1:0-9120 GCF_003999135.1 Mesorhizobium sp. M7A.F.Ca.CA.004.06.1.1
GAAGATGCCTGACGCGGGAAAATCCGGCGTGAGGTCATACAGGCCGTTATTGACGGCACAACTCCAACAGAAAAAGGAATGATCATGGCTGCAGTTGATAATAATAAAAAATCAGGCAATACCAATACCAGTAGCGCCGGCAATACCGATAAAACTAACAGTGGCACTCCCGGCAATACAAGCGGAGCTGATGCTACTGCTTTTCAGGCGCAAGTGCAGGAACTAACCAATGTTAGCTTGGAGGCGACGAAAAGGAGTGTCCAGTTGCGCACTCTAACGACCAATCTCCAGACCATCAAGAAGGCCGCCGACGAACGCGTTTCGTAATGTCGGAGGCGGGTTTTAGACTGCCCCTTAGCGCGTCTCCTTATTGACGCGACGTAGTCCCGAAATGAGCCGCATGGCAATTGCCATGCGGCTTCTATCCTGTTTGAGAGATGCTCTGTGGATGACGCCGTTTCCCTCCGTTTCGAAGTGCGTTCGGGGCACTATTGCGGTCTGACCGGCAAGACGGATCTTCAAAAGTGTTTAATCGGCAGCGGCTTCGATGCCGATTTGGTCTTTGTCGAGCAGGGACTGGCACCGCATCACCTTCGTGTAACTCTTCTTGGCAAGTCGATCGAACTGGAGGCGCTTGCACCCGGAATCAGTATCGAGGGCAACCGGAATATCGCCGCAGGCCAGTCCGTTGTTGTGCCCCTTCCTGTCGTCCTGCTCGTAGGCGAGATGTCCATTGCTTTGTCCGTGCAGGATGCAGAGCCGCCTGGTTCGACCGGCATACCGCGCCTACCGATCGGTGTGCTCGCCATGGTCATAATCAGCTCACTCGGGATCGGCGCGCTTTCAGGCACGATCTCCTATCTTGGCAATGCAAGTGGATCGAGCCCCAATTCACTTCGGGCTGAAGTCGCGTCCAGAACGATCAGTCACCGCGCTGACAATGAACTTACGGAGGCAGCGGCCCAAGAGCTGCAGGAGGAAGTCGATCGAGCGGGTCTTCTCGACGTCAAGATTGGGTCGGCAAAGGGTGTTGTGACCGCCGAAGGCACCGTCACGTCTGAATCGGTCATCAGCTGGCAGAAGCTTCAGCAATCGTTCGATCGTCGCACCAAGGGTACTCTAACACTGGTGAACGGAGTGCTCATCAAAGAGGAGAAGGCGCCATCCGCAATCGCGGTCGAAGCTGTGTGGCATGGGGTCCAACCATATATTGTCATCGACAGCGAGAAGTATTTTGTCGGCGCCATTTTGGCTGATGGATGGGTGGTCGAACGTATTGAGGACAGCCGTGTGCTGCTGAGCAGGAATGGCCGCATTGCTGCTCTCCAATATTGAAAGCTCGCAGGCCCCATCAAGCAGCACTCTATGGCCAGCCAAACATCCTGCCGCGCTCGGTGCTGACAAGCTGGCTGCGTTGGAAACATTTGCTGCCCAGCCATTTCGCGCCTGCTTGTGGCTCTCATGCAGGGTCACGCGCTGGCCAAGGCTGAGGCGCCTTCGGAGTTCGAAAGCCACGTTTCATGGCGTAACAGCAGAGTAAGTCTCAACCGATTGCAAAGGTGTCTCGATGGCCAACGTCCTGCGTGACTTCATCAAGCGTGCGCCGGCCAGCCCGGATTTAATGGTTGCGTTGATGCTGCTTCTGGCTGTCGCGATGATGGTCATGCCTATCCCGGTCGTGGTGGTCGACGCCCTGATAGGATTCAATATGGGGTTGGCCATACTGCTGATGATGGTTGCCCTGTATGTCAGTACTCCACTTGATTTTTCCTCTTTGCCCGGCGTTATTTTGATTTCCACTGTATTCCGTCTCGCGCTCACGGTCGCAACGACGCGACTGATTCTGGCCGAGGGGGAGGCCGGCAGCATTATTCATACTTTTGGCGATTTCGTCATTTCAGGCAATATCGTGGTGGGTTTCGTCATATTTCTGGTCGTCACCATGGTGCAATTCATGGTCCTCGCGAAGGGTGCCGAACGGGTGGCAGAAGTGGCGGCGCGTTTCACGCTGGATGCTCTGCCGGGCAAGCAAATGGCGGTCGACGCAGAGCTACGCAACGGCCACATCGATGCCAACGAATCCCGCCGGCGGCGCGCCGAATTGGAGAAGGAAAGCCAACTCTATGGCGCGATGGACGGCGCGATGAAATTTGTGAAGGGCGATTCCATCGCCGGGCTGGTGGTTATCTGCATCAACATGCTGGGTGGAATTTCGATCGGCCTGCTCTCCAAGGGCATGTCCTTCGGCGAGGTACTGCATCACTACACTCTGCTGACGATAGGCGATGCATTGATATCGCAGATTCCGGCCCTTCTGCTCTCCATTACTGCGGCGACCATCGTCACCCGTGTGACTGGGACGGCGAGGATCAACCTCGGTACAGAAATGGTCAGTCAGCTCACGGCCAGCACTCGAGCCTTGCGACTGGCGGCCGGCGTCCTGGTTGTAATGGGGTTCGTTCCTGGGTTTCCCCTCCCCGTCTTTCTGATGCTGGCCGCAGTGTTCGCTGCGGTAAGCATTGTCAAGGCTGATGTGCTGGGCGCCGGCACTGCCGATGCGAAAGGTGGAACTGCAGCGGAGCCTAAGCAAGCCGCGCCTGCGAAGGAATTCCCGATCGCATTTTTTCTAGCGCCAGATCTTATGCAGGCGGTCGATCAAGCCGAATTGCAAAAACATATTGGGCGCGTTTCGCTCCTGGTCACAGCCGATCTGGGCATTATCGTTCCTCGCATCCCTGTCTTGGTTGACGAGCAGCTGCCTGCATCGCAATTCCGAATTGATGTCGAGGGCGTGCCAGTCGAACAGGACGCCTTAGATCCAAACCAGATGGCGCTCCGAGCCGATGTAGCGCACGTCGACTCGAGCGGTGTCCCCCTTAGACGTGAGCCGAAAACGGACAGACTCCCGGTTGAACATACCCCTGCAAAGGCCCTTACGGGCGCCGGCACGGAGCATAGGGCTCCCGGCGAACTCCTCGCCTTGCGCGTCCATGCAGCGTTGACCCGCTACGCACCGCGATTGGTGGGCATCCAAGAGACCCGACATTTCCTGGGCCGAATGGAGCAGGAATATTCTGAGCTTGTGAAAGAGGTGCTACGCACGACGCCGATTCCTCGGATTGCCGATGTTCTGCGCCGCCTCCTGGAGGAAGGTATCCCAATCCGCCACACCCGTCTCGTGTTGGAGGCATTGGCCGAATGGAGCGAGCGTGAGCAAAACGTTGCCCTGCTGACGGAATATGTCCGTTCTGGTTTGAAGCGACAGATCTGCCACCGCCATGCCAACACGGAGGGCATAGTGTCCGCCCTGGTCGTCGAGCGCGAGAGCGAGGATGTGATGCGTGGCGCGGTTCGAGATTCGGATGCAGGCCCCTATCTCGCACTGGAGGATCGGCAAAGCGAAGCGATGCTATCACAGATACGTCAGGTCCTTTCGAACGCAGAACCGGGTCAAACCCGCCCTATTCTGTTGACGTCGATGGATGTCCGACGTTTCGTCCGCGGCTTTCTGACGCGAAACGGGGTTGATCTCGCCGTGCTGTCTTATCAAGACCTCGCCTCCGACTTTACAATTCGCCCCGCAGGATCCGTCACACTCCCGCACGGATCGAACAGCGGATTGTTAGAGTAGTCCCACCTTTCCTAACTGAACGCCACGCGCCTCCCCGATAACTGAGAGATAACATGAATAGTAATACAGTTTCTCCATCGCCTATGTTTCTGCGCCGGAACTCACTTCTTTTTGCCGTACTCGCCATTCTGCCTTTGGGCGGTTGCGCCAGCTGGCAAAAGCCGGCTCTTTCCGTGCAGGAGACATCTTCCCCCGAGTTGCTCAGCGCCGATCAAATCGATCCGGCTATGCGCGAACGCATTTTGCGCGAAGTTGGTCAGGATGTTCAAGAGCGGGCTTTGCGGGATGAGGTGAAGCAGCACCCGGACAATGTTGATGCGGCGATACGACTTACAAATGCCTTGGTGGGCCAGAAGCGCCCGCACGAAGCGGTTGAGGTGCTCGACAGCGTCTTGGTTGCAGCCCCAGGAAACGTACGTGCATTGAATGCGAAGGGCGTGATTTTGGACATTGAGGGGCGGCATGACGCGGCACAGGCCCTGTATCGGCGAGCTCTCGAAAACGAGCCAGGCAATCAGATGGTGCAGCATAACTTCAATCTGTCGCTTGCCTTTAACGGCAAGTCCGAACAACCAAGGTTAGCACGATCGCAATAGGTGGGCACAGTGCATGCGCAGCCTGTTCCCCGGCTCGAACACGCGCTCGGCTCCCATCATAGATGGCCCCCTGAAGAGAGCCATATCTATGCAAAACAGTTGCTCCAGATCTGGCCGGCAGAGATCGGCAGGAGAGCCGGATGACATCACGCGGCCACCCGCAAGGCCACCCGCCTCGCTTCGTTGCCAGAGCGCCCTCTCCCTCGCCGGTCACCGTCTCGCAATGCGGCGACCTGGCTTAAGGCGGTCGACCGAGCGCCCGATGCAGTAGCCATGAATACGTAACGCAGCGATGGACCCGCCGGATCGTGTCGCGCTTGTGCTGGCCGTCCCTGCCATTACAGCACGGTGATTGTAGCTGGATCATATTCTAGAGGCATCGATGGTGTGGATGCCTTCGATCCAAACAATCGATTTGTTGAATTCGTCCGCCTGAGGAAATTAGCTGCGGCGATCCGACTTCCGACGCCTGCAGGCGCAAAACCAACAGCGTGAGCGCTGCGGGTCCGGATGCAGGCTGCAAAGTGCAATCACCAGCGCTGATAAGCGGCAAGTGAAGAATGTATCGCTCGGGCGACTCCTGTGTTGTGCACGGTTGCCCCGCGAGGTGAACTGTAGCAGCTTGGCAGCTCAGCGTTCACGAAAGGAGAAAAGATTTGGGGCCAAGCAAAGACCGGCTTTTTTGATTGTCTTGCTGTATCGCTATGGTGGGGCGGGCGCGACCGCTCCCATAATTCAATACGCTGCCTTTAGCGATGGACGATGACGGGATGCGTCGCCGAGACTTCAATGGTGGAGGAGCAGCGCACCCGTCGATCCATTTGCTTTCAGCGGCAACCGCCACTATGTAGCGACACTTCGCCCAACTGTGTTTCAAGCTGCCCGGAGAAGTTTATGACAGAAGAACCCCACAAGACCGACATCCTCATCGAGCTCACTGCCGATGTTGTATCAGCCTACGTCTCCAACAACCCCGTCCCGGCGGGGGAGCTTCCTGCCCTGATCGCCCAAGTGCACGGGGCTCTAAACGGCACGGCTGGACTCATACCGGCAGAAGAGCCTGTGCCTGTAAAAAAACCTGCTGTCCCGATCAAAAAGTCGATCGAACCGGACTACATCATTAGCCTTGAAGACGGCAAGAAATTCAAATCGCTAAAGCGCCATCTGGCGACGCACTATGGTCTGACCCCAGACGAATATCGCGCCAAATGGGGTCTGCCGTCGGATTATCCCATGGTGGCGCCGAATTACGCCGCTGCGCGCTCCGCCTTGGCCAAGACCATGGGACTCGGCCGCAAACCGAAAGAGCCGGAAGCCCCAGCCACGGCGCCGGCGAAACGGACCCGCAAGAAGGTCGCAGCCTAAATCCGTATCAACAGTCGTTCGGACGCGCAGCAGCCGTAGGCCCAATCTGCGCGGAATCAAAGGGCGGGGATGAGCCCCGCCTTTCCCGTCCAAGAGCCTCATTTCCAGAGTAATTCATGATGGCTCCAGCAATCCCTGCCGCGGCATTAACTTGCATGCTCCGGCCCGGGTTTCGAGCCGTCAATGCGTTCCGGCGATGACGAACCTTGTCAAGGCTTTCCCGGACCGTTAGCCAGCCTTGCTGAGGCTGCCTGCAGAGGACTTTCCCGTGCGGCGATCCTGTTCCACCTCGTAGTTGATCTTCTGGCCCTCATTAAGGGTCGACAGGCCCGCTCGTTCAACAGCGGAAATGTGGACAAAGACATCCTGACCGCCGTTGTCAGGCTGAATAAAACCAAAACCCTTCGTGCTGTTGAACCACTTCACCGTTCCAGTCGCCATATCCATTCCTTTGTAATAAGTCGCAACTTAGGCAGGCCATTCACGCCAGCCTGATTTGTACACGAGACTTTAGGCGCATCAAAATCGGAAAATTGCAAGGCCCACTCGATCGCCTGATCTCCAGCAGCAACTGCAACATATGCGAGGCGCGTGCCAGACGAGGCGTATGCCAGACGTTTCGTCGTGCGCTGTCGCTCGAACGTTGACAGAAACAATGACACACCTTGCAAACTCGGCACATCTTGTGGACGTGCTCGGGTCGCTTCTCGACTGCGATACCCGCTCCTGACCGGGTATCGTCGGCCAAAATGAGGGTTTTTGTCATGTGCCGCCAGACCGAAAGATCAGGCGCGCAGCGACCTGCACATTCAAACCGGAACCCGCGAACCTCGATTAGCTTCTGCCTGCTCCGAAGGGCGGTAGCCTGCTCTGAGGCGGGCCACTGTCGGGTTGAAAACCAACTGTCGGGTTCGGAACCCCAGATTGTCGGCAAGGTACGCGCCGCCCACTGGTTGGCCAAAGGGGCACTGGCTCCTGATCCTGCCGCCATGCTCGCCCGATCTCAACCCGATCAAGACAGGTCTGCTCAAAACTCAAGGCGCGGCTGCGGAAGAAGGCGGCCAAAACTTTCGACGCTCTCTGCGGAACTCTCGGCGATATCTGCCAGCTGTTGGAGCCAAATCAAAAACCATTAATTGCGACAGGTGATTTTATGACATTCATTGCGAAGAGGCCAGAATGAACAGCGGAAGAGAGTAGCAGCTCTCTGGTCGCGGCGAGGTGGATCGTCGACACGATCGGCACCTGGCCCGTGCGGGGATCGCACCGCAGCCAGCACCAGAGCCAGATCTTGACCGCTTGCCTTGCTCAGGCGCCACAACAACGAGTGGCTGGAAGCAGATCCACGTGAACTCAGCGATATCGATCAGACGATGCTTACCCTCATGAAAGCCGATCCCGACGCTGTCCAGCGCCGCGAAATCCTGACCAGCATATGGCGCATCGGATGCCACCGCCTGCACACTCACCATCGACATGCCGGAACTCGGAACCAAAGGCCGCAAGCCTCGCCGGCCTCGGCAAAATGGAGCGGCCGCGCCTTCATCCGGGGCGGCCGGGCCAATGTTCGCCAGGCCCTCTACATGCCCGGCCCTTCGCCCTGCGCTTCAACCCCGACCTCAAGGCAAAATACCAGGCGCTAAAGGCGGCAGGCAAACCCGCAAAGGTCATCATCTTGTTGCGAAAGCTCCTCATCCTAGCAAACGCTCTCCTCAAGGCGCAGCGAAAATGGCCCCTAAAACCCTTGACCGAAACGGATACCTTAGCCTTTCAGGTGAGGCGGGCCGAGATAGACCAACCGCGGGTTTAACTTCGCGAGTTTAAGCTGATTATGCCGATGCAACTCTAGCGCCTGCGCGACCGTTTTAGCTTCCATCAACAAGGCGGCAGGGTGGGAGGAAGTACCCTCCCCTGCCGCGAACAAGCTTTGGACAAAGCCCCACCTTGTCCGTAATGTGATCGGGAGGCCGGGGCGCGGCGGTGCTCAGCGGATGTGACGCGCGAGATCTGCGACCCTACCCATCAGCACTTCCATCGGTCCTCGCTGGAAGACGCGCAGCCAAAGCACCGCAAAAGTGCTGATAACCACAACGAAGCCAAAGAGCGTGGACAGGCTCTCGTCTTTGAAAATGTTTATCTTCATAAGATAGGCTATTCCCGCAATGTGCAGCACATAGGCCGTCAAAGACATCGAGCCGACTGCGATTATTGGCCAGACCAGCTTTCGCAGACGCGGGAGCGCATCCACAGCGAGCATGCAAGCCGCCAAGATGATCATTGCGCAACCGGTGCTGCCCACGATCGAAAGCGTCGTTTCGCTATGAGGTGCGGCTATCCATGACGACTTGACTATAAATGACGACTTGGAAGGCTCAAAAGCGCCGTCAACGTCAGACCACCACAAGGAGGTTTCAGTCAAAGCGCGGGAACTCAGCGCGAGCAAGGATCCCCCATGGCCCAACACGGCCAGCGCGACCCCCGCCAGACCAAGGCGCCAATGCGCTGCTAGCGTATTAAGATTAAGGCGCGCGATGGCCATGCCAGCGATGAGGAAAGGAACCCAGGTCACCGCGGGATAGTAGCCGTTGACCATGAGGTTGAAGACCGGGTCGAGGAGGTTGGGGGCAACCGACAGAAGGGAGGAACGGACTTGCGGGAGAACTAATGCCGTAGCGGCAGCGATCAAGCCCAGCTGATATGCGCTGAGCCGATGGAGCGGCAATACCAACAAGAAGCAAATTCCGTAGTATTCTAGGATGACTTCGACCTGGGTACCGAGGCAGCCCAGGATTGAGCCAAGCGCGAGCAAAACAAGGGCACGAATTGCGACTCTGGCGATGGCCTGTCTACCGGCTATCCCCGACTTCGGCGCCTTGCGACCTGTAATCAGGAGGATTGAAAAACCGGCCAATACGGCAAACAGGGCCGACGGCCGCCCATGGGTTAGTTCCATCAGAAACCCGACTAGTCCTCCTTCGCCGGGGTCGGGACCGAGATGGGCGGCATACATCCCGAAGACAGCCAGGCCCCGAGCGAGGTCGATGCCGACCAGCCGATCTACTACCGACCCATTCCTAGCGTCGGCAACCGGTGCCTTCATTACCATGGTAGATTCCCTTGTTGGGTGTGTGGATCGCGGGAGCCGCGATAGGAGAGCCGGTCGGCTGCTGCCGTCGCCTCGTGAAAGGGTTCAAAACATCGCGCCATCTGGCGCATCGAGCCGGCGACAGAGCTGTTCAGCCATTAGCCTGGGGTAAGAACAACAGATCGGCTCACAAAGCCTGTGTCACGGACCTGAAAAGTGGTGTCGCGGAACCGTCGTTTTTTGCATGATGGCTAAGCCGAGAGATCCACTGCACCGACGAGAGACTCAGCGACGTTAGATATCCGATCAGTACGCCGCGGCTCCGCCGGTGACGATCACCCCGGGTGTCAAGGCCAGGGCGTAAACCTGCCATAATCTGTGGTAGTGCGCCCGCGACCAATCCGTTCGACAAAGCTCGGCGCATGGTCGAGCCAATCATATTC
>NZ_RZPQ01000171.1:0-9091 GCF_003999135.1 Mesorhizobium sp. M7A.F.Ca.CA.004.06.1.1
GCGACGAAGACGGCGACGACGATGTACATCAGGATGCCGTAGAGACCGGCGCCGACACCGCCGACGATGACTTCGCCAAGCTGCATGTTGATGATCGGGATCATGCCGCCGAGCGCGGTGAACGAGCCGTGCATGGCGTTGACGGCGCCGCAGGAAGCGGCCGTGGTGATGACGGCAAACAGCGCCGACAGGGCGATGCCGAAGCGGCTCTCCTTGCCCTCCATGTTGCCGCCGTCGATGCCCAGCGCATGCACCAGCGGGTTGCCGGCGGCTTCCGCCCAGTAGCAGATGGCGACACCGGCGATGAACATGACGCCCATGGCCGAGAGGATCGCCCAGCCCTGGCGCTGGTTGCCGATCATGCGGCCGAAGACATTGGTCAAGGCGGCGCCGATGGCGAAGATCGACACCATCTGGATCAGGTTGGAGATCGCGTCGGGGTTCTCGAACGGGTGCGCGGCATTGGCGTTGAAGAAACCGCCGCCATTGGTGCCGAGCATCTTGATGGCCACCTGCGAAGCGACCGGGCCGACGGCGATGGTCTGCTGCGCGCCTTCCAGCGTCGTGGCGTTGACGTAGGCGCCGAGCGTCTGCGGCATGCCGAGCCAGACATAGACCAGCGTCAGCACGATGCAGAACGGCAGCAGCAGATAGAGTGTGGAGCGGGTCATATCGACCCAGAAATTGCCGATCGACTTGCCGGACGCCCGGGCAAAGCCGCGGATCAGCGCAATGGCGATGGCAATGCCGGTGGCCGCCGAAACGAAGTTCTGCACCGTCAGCCCGGCCATCTGCACGAGATAGGACATCGTGCTCTCGCCACCATAGTTCTGCCAGTTGGTGTTGGTCATGAAGCTGGCGGCGGTGTTGAAGGCCAACCCTGGTTCAACCGCTGTCATGCCGGCAGGGTTGTAAGGCAGGCTGCCCTGCAGGCGCTGCAGCGCATAAAGCACCAGGAAGCCGGCGAGGTTGAAGAGCAGCAGGGCGACCGCGTAGGTGGTCCAGTGCTGTTCCTCGCGTTCGCTGGTTCCGCAAATACGATAAAGCCCACGCTCAAGCGGGCGAAGGACCGGCGAAAGCAGCGTGCGGTCGCCGTTGAAGACGCGGTGCATGTAGCCGCCGAGCGGCTTCACCAGCAAAACGACGATCCCGCAATAGACCAGGATCTGTATCCAACCGTTCAGTGTCATGGGTGTGGCTTTCCGTGCCTTCAGAAGCGTTCTGGACGAACGAGGGCGTATGTCAGGTAGGCGAGCAGGAACAGCGTAACGCCGCCACCGAGAATATAGTCGACGATCATTTTTTCAGCCTCGCTCTAGAGCGCGTCACAAGCTTTTATGTAGGCGAAACAAAGGGCAAAGAACAAAATTCCGATTCCGATAACGGCCATATCCATTGTGTTTATTCCTTTTGTTCTTTTGTACTTTGCGAATTTGACAAGAGAGTTCGCAATATCTCGAAAGTGTCCCGTCGCACCTTTGGCGACGGAGCCGGTTGTATTTTCTAAAAGGAATATGGACCCGATCGCCATAAAGGTTCGAGACGGGGCGCAGTAGAAAGAAATAGGAATTTCATAAAGATTTTTGCTCGGGCTCTTCCCGACACTCCACGCAGGGATTGTCGCCCAAGACACACGGCTACAGGATGGCGATTTCCTTGCGAGCTGCCGGAAACGCGAAAGCCCGGCTGGGGGCCAGCCGGGCTTTCTATGGTGGTGTGGCTTTAGCCGCCACGGAGAACATCAATCTTCAGGCGGCGTAGCCGCCATAGCCACGCGCAACGGCGTGCACGCCCGCCACCGGCTCGAGGTCCGGCCACAGGATGCCGGCGGCTTGCGCGAATTCGAGCAACGCCCGGCGCGCCTGCTCGACGCTCACATAACCTGGAACGGCCAGATCACATGTCTCCACCGCGTTTCGGTAAAGCGGGCCGCGGCGGGAGGTCGTCCAATTGGTGAGGAAATCGTGCATTTCGGCCAGCGAGGCAATCTCGCGCTTGAAGCCGAGGCCGACCGACAGTGCGACCGGTGAATGAAACAGCTTGTCGTGCATGAAGCGGGCTCCTGGTTTTTCGCGCGCTTGGAGAGATATCCGGGCGGGTCCGCGAACGGGACGCCGTGAAACGCGCAATGAGGCCGGAGGTTCCAGCTTGGGACTTGGCGATTTTTTTGATTGTGCCTGGTCGGCGAAGTTATCAATTCACAGCGCAACGATCGCGTGCCGGACGCTCAACGGCTCCGCAGCCCCCTTGGCGACGGCAGGCTCTCCAAAATCCCGAAGGAGCCATCGAGATCGCTTGCCGCCTTGAGGCTCACGCCTTCTTCACGAACTCGGTCTTGAGCACCAGGCCTTTCACTTGCTTGGTGTTGCATTCGATCTCGCCGGGATTGCCGTTCAGGCGGATGGCCTTCACCAACGTGCCGCGCTTGATCGTCTCCGAAGTGCCTTTGACTTTGAGGTCTTTGATCAGCGTTACGGAATCACCGTCATTCAATTGAGCGCCATTGCTGTCGCGCACGATTACATCGTTCGGCATGCCATCTCCTGTGATTTGGATCCCACTACCAGATCAGATGAGAATCCCAAAACCGATGACGACCGGCAAGTCTTCGACGCCCAAGGTGGATGAACGCTTGGGGGAAGTCCGGCATCGTCTGCAGGTACCGCTGCCAGATCTGATCCATGACCGTGGTCGGCGTGGCACATCGAAGCCGGCGCCGCCGACAACCTCCTCGATCTCCGCCACCACGCGTGAATCCGTCGCCTGCCGCATCTCGGCTTCCGCTCTGCGCCATCGAGCGGATTGGCAGCTACGCCTGTTTGTCGTCCGGATGGCCAAGCTCGCAGAACCACCCGCCCAGATACTTCACCGATGGCGCCTTGGGATCCGGAACCTGCGTTTTCGCCTCGACCGCGGCGCGGAACGGCTCGGCACTATCCTGCGGAGAAAACCCCAGATGGTTGGCGCCGCTGTTGTCGACCGTTTTCACCTTGTTGTCGGAAAGGCCGAAGGAGATCGTATGGCCGACGCGCGGCGCGGTGAGAGCTGCCTCGACCAGACGCACACAATCGGCGAAGGAGAGGTATGACCACAGCATGCGACGGTCCGCCGGTTCGGGGAAGGACGAAAAGATGCGCAGGCACGCCGTCTCGATGCCGAACTTGTCCCAGTAAAGCCGGCTCAGGCTCTCGACGAAGTTCTTCGACACGCCATAGAGGCTGTCGGGACGCACCGGCGCGTCGACGCCGATATGCGCCTCGACCTCGTGATAGCCGACGGCATGCACGGAGGAGGCATAGATGACTCGTTTCACGCCGTGTTTCCGGGCGCCCTCGTAGATGTGATAGGAGCCGCGGATGCTGGAATCCAGGATGGTTTGCCATTCGCATTCGAGTGGTGCGCCGCCGAAATGCACGATCGCATCGCAATCCTTGGTGGCGGCAAACGTCGCCTCCATATCGGCGAGGTCGAAGACCGCTTCTTCCTCGTGTGGAGCAAGATCGCCGAACGGTTCGCGGCCGGCCAGGCGGATCGTTTTTGCCAGCGGCACCAGCCCCTTTCGCAGTTCCGAACCGAGGCGGCCGGCCGCGCCGGTGATCAGGATGCGTTCGTAATGCGGCATGATTTACTCCACTTGCGCGACGGCGGCGTTGATGCGCGCGATCGCTTCGGTCAGCACCTCTTCGCCGGTCGCGGTCGAGATGCGGAAATAGGGGGAAAGTCCATAGGCGGCGCCCGGCACCGAGGCCACGCGCCCTTCGTTCAGGAGATAATTCGCCACTGCCGTGTCGTCCTCGAGCACGACGCCTTTTGGGGTCCTGCGGCCGATCAGGCTGGCGCATCCGATATAGGCATAGAAGGCGCCTTCCGGTGGCGAAAGCGTAAGACCGTTGATCCGCCTGATGCCGTCGACGACAAGGTCGCGGCGCGCCTCGAACGCCTGCCGAAAGCGTGCCACCTCGTCCTGGGGGCCGTTGAGCGCGGCCACCGTCGCCGCTTGCGCGATCGAGCAGACGGACGTGCAGGACTGGCTCTGGATGATCGCCATCGCCCTGGTGAGCGGCGCCGGCCCGGCGGCATAGCCGACACGCCACCCGGTCATCGCATAGGATTTGGAGACGCCGTTGACGATCAGGGTGCGGTCCCTGAGTTCCGGGCAAGCCTTGCCGAAGGAGACGAAGTCGCGTCCGTCGAACAGGATGTGCTCGTAAATCTCGTCGGAAAGCACCAGCACCTGCGGATGCCTTGCCAAAACCGCTCCGAGTGCCCGCAGGTCCGATTGCGAATATATGGCGCCGGAGGGGTTGCCGGGCATGTTGAGGAACAGCCATTTCGTCCTTGGAGTGATGGCTTTTTCGAGCAGCTCCGGCGTCAGCCGGAAGCCGGAAGTTTCCGGGCACTCGATAACGACAGGCCTGCCGCCGAGCAGCTTCACCATCTCGGGATAGGAGACGAAGTAGGGCGCCGGCAGGACCGCTTCGTCACCAGACTCCAGCGTCGCCATCAGCGCGTTGAAGATGATCTGCTTGGCGCCATTGGCCACGACGACGTCGTCCGCCGTGTAGTCCAGTCCGTTTTCGCGGCGGAACTTGCCGGCCACGGCTTCGCGCACCTCGGCCGTGCCGGCGGCACCCGTGTATAGCGTCTGGCCGGCCTTCGCGGCGAAATGCGCCGCTTCGATGATATGGCTCGGTGTCGGGAAATCCGGCTCGCCCAGGCCAAGATCGATCACGTCGACGCCCTTGGCGCGCAGGGCCTTGGCTGCCTGCGAAGCAGCCATGGACGCCGACGGCTTCACCGCAGACAGGCGCGAGGCAATGTAGCTCATTTGCCGTTCTCCGAAATGTATTCCTTGGAGCGGTCGTTCGCCCGCGCCTCGGTGCTGCGCTTGGACGGATCGCCATAGCCGCCGCCGCCCGGCAATTGGAGGATCAGCCGACGGCCGGCCGGAACATGCTGCCAGCCTTTGGGTCGCATCTGCGTGCCATCGTCCAGCCTGACCACGCCGGCCACTCCAGGCCCGCCGCCGTTGCGCCCGTGGGCGGGATGATTGACGCGGTCGAACATGGCCGAGAAGTCGAATTCATGGCCCTCGATCGCCTCGATTTCGATAACCTGCCCGAGCCCGCCGCGGAACTCGCCGTCGCCGCCGGAATCGGGCCGCAGCTCCTTGCGCCAGATGACGATCGGCCCGGTGTGCTCCGTTGCCTCGATCGGCATCGTATGGACGCCGGAGGGGAAGGCCGTCGCCGACAGTCCGTCGAGACCGGGGCGCGCGCCCATGCCGCCGGAATTGAACATCAGCACCTCGGCACGGCGGCCCGAACCGCCGGAGACCGGCCGAACCGAGATATGGATGTTCCACAGTGCGCCGGCGCCCTCGGCAAGGATCTTGCCGGGCATCGCCTTGGCGATCGCGCCGAGCACCAGATCGGGAACCATGTGGCCGAAGATGTGCCTGAGCGCCACCGGCGCCGGCCGCACGGCGTTCAGGATGTTGACCGGAGACGACACGGTGAAGAAGGCGAGCGACGCGGCATTGTTAGGAATATCGGGCGCCACCACGCATTTCAACGCGTAGCAGGCATAGGCCTTGCTGTAGATGATCGGGCAGTTGATGCCCCATCGGCTCATCGGGTCGGTACCGGTGAAATCGACCTCGACGCCGGCGTCCCTAACCGTGACCGTCGCCGCGAGTTTCACCGGCTCGTCGTAGCCGTCGGTCACCAGCGCGTTCGACCAGCTGCCTTTGGGCATCGCCTTGATGCGTTCGACCAAGGCGTCGCGGGTGCGCGAGAAGATGAACTCGCCAAGCCCGTCCAGCGATGCCAGGCCGATCTCCTTCATCATGTCGACGAGGCGTCGGTGGCCGACTTCGTTGCAGGCGGCGAGCGAATAGAAATCGCCGACGACCTGGTTCGGCTCGCGGACGTTGGCGCGCAGGATCCTGACGAGATCGAGATTGACCTTGCCCTTCTCCGCGAACTTCATGATCGGGATCTGGATGCCTTCCTCGTAGACCGACTTGCCGTCAGCGCCGAAGCCGCGCCCACCGACATCGACCACATGTGCCGTGCAGGCGAAGAACGCAACCAATTCGCCGTTCAGGAACGACGGCGACACCATGGTGATATCGTGCAGGTGGCCCGTGCCCAACCAGGGGTCATTGGTGACGTAGGTGTCACCCTCGAACATGGTTTCGCGCGGGATTTCGTTCATGAAATGCAGCACCGCCTCGGCCATGGTGTTGACATGGCCGGGCGTTCCCGTCACCGCCTGTGCCAGCATCTGGCCGCGGGGATCGAACACGCCTGCCGACAGATCGCCGGATTCGCGCACCGATGTCGAGAAAGCCGTGCGCAGCAAGGTGAGGGCCTGCTCCTCGACCACCGAGATCAACCGGTTCCACATGACCTGCATGCGGATTTCACTGATGTCGCTCATGCCTGGCTGCCTTTGCGGATCAGAAGGATCGCGCCGTCGCTCTGGATGACGGCGTCGAAGCTCGTGGTGACGACGGTGGACGTCTCGCGTTCGACGATGATGACCGGGCCTGCCACCCGATCGCCGGTGCACAGCCCCTCCCGTTCGACGATGCCATAGGTCCGTGGCGCACCGCTGGCCGGATCGAACACCGCGCGGCTTGTTGCCGGCTGAGTGGTCCGCTTGCCGGTGATCAGCTCGTGCCTGGCGACAGCAGGCCGGACATCCGTCGCCTTCACGGACCAGGTGACGATCTCGATTTCCAGGCCGCCAAGTCCTTCGATGGCGCGGCCGAAGAAGCGTTGGTAATTCGCCTGGAACAAATCCTCGAGCGTGGTTGCGGCATCATTGCCGAACGGCTCGTCCGGCAGCGGCACGGGGATTTCCCAGCCCTGGCCGGCGTAGCGCATGAAGGCGGTGATTTCGCATGTGATCGTACCGTTGGCCCCTGCCCGCACGAAGCTTTCGGCTGACACTTTGAGGTCATCGAGCAAAGCATTGGCCTCGGCCGGCTTGAACTGCGACAGCCGCGTCAGCCGGGATGCCAGGGCTTCGTAGCCGAACGGAGCCTTGAGGAAGCCGATCGCCGATCCGACGCCCGCGCCCTTGGGGACGATGCACTGGTCGATGCCGAGTTTCTCGCAAAGCCTTGCGGCGTGAAGCGGGGCCGCGCCACCGAAGGCGATCATCACGTTGTCGGAAATGTTTTTGCCGTTTTCGACAGCATGGACGCGGGCGGCATTGGCCATGTTCTCGTCCACCACCTCGCAGATGCCGAAGGCCGTCGCCATGGCATCGAGCGACAGGCGTTCGCCGACATCGCGCAGGATCGCCTGTTCGGATGCGGGCGAGTCCAGCCTGATGGCGCCGCCGGCGAAATTGTCGGGATCGAGCTTGCCGAGCACCAGGTCGGCATCTGTGATGGCCGGGCGCCTGCCGCCGCGGCCGTAGCAGGCCGGGCCAGGTTCCGATCCGGCACTTTCGGGACCGGTCTGGATGCGGCCCATGGCGTCGACCCAGGCGATCGAGCCGCCGCCGGCGCCGATCTCGATCATCTCGATCACGGGAATGGAGATCGGCATGCCGGAACCTTTGCAGAAGCGATAGGTACGCGCCACTTCGAAGGTTCTGGCGGTGCGCGGCGCATAATCCTCGATCAGGCAGATCTTTGCAGTGGTGCCGCCCATGTCATAGGAGACGACCTTTTCCAGGCCGAATCGCCTGGCGATGTCGGCGGCGAAGATGGCGCCGCCGGCCGGGCCGGACTCAACGAGGCGCACGGGAAATTCCGAGGCCGTCTCTACCGAGATCAGACCGCCCCCCGAATGGATCATGAAGACCGGGCACTCGGCGCCCATCTCCTTCAAGCGAGTCTGGAAACGCGCGAGATAGTCCGCCATCTGCGGCCGCACATAGGCGTTGGCGCAGACCGTGTTGAAGCGTTCGAACTCGCGCATCTGCGGCGAGACTTCGGCGCTGATCGAAATCGGGATGGTAAGCTTGCGGGACAGGATAGCGCGTGCCCGGCGCTCATGATCAGGGTTGGTGTAGGCATGGATGAAGCCGATCGCCACGGAGCCGAAACCGCCGGCCGCGATCCGGTCGGCAATGCCTTCCAGGGCGGCTTCGTCGAGCGGTTGAAGCTCCTGGCCTTCCGCACCGATCCGGCCCTTTACCGTGAAACGGTGCTCGCGCGGGATTAGCGGCGCCGGCAGCTGCAGGTCGAGGTCATACTGCTCGAAACGGTTTTCGGTCCGCATCTCGATGACATCGCGGAACCCTTCGGTGGTGACCAGTGCGGTCTTGGCGCCACGGCGTTCGATGAGCGCATTCGTCGCCAGCGTCGTGCCGTGGATGATGATGCCGATCTCGGCAAGCGCGATACCGGCATCGCGCGTGACGACGGCAATGCCGTCCAGGATCGCCTGCTCGGGCGCCGCGTAATTGGTCAATACCTTGGTGGAGAAGATCGTTCCCCTGAGGTCGAGCGCGACGTCGGTGAACGTGCCGCCGATGTCCGCGCCGAGACGGATGTCGTCTTTGGAGGTCATGCCTTGGCCTTCTGGGAAGCGAGCGCGGCGTCACGCATCTGGGAAAGGGTCTGTCGGGGCGTCAGCGCTTCGGGAGATATGGCGATGTCGAGGACCGCTCCCGTCACGGATCCGAGCGCCCGATCGAACGCCGCCGCGAAATCGCGCGTCGCCTCGACCCGCTCGGCATGGAAGCCATAGGCCTTAGCCAGTGTCACGAAATCAGGGTTTTCGAGCGACGTGCCCGAAACGCGCGCCGGATAGTGGCGCTCCTGATGGGCGCGGATCGTGCCGTAGATGCCGTTGTTGAGGATCAGCACGATCGGCTGCGCGCCAGCCTGCATAGCGGTTCCGAGTTCCTGGCAATTCATCTGGAAGTCGCCGTCGCCGGCAAAGCAGACGACCGTGCGTTCTGGAAACGCAACCTTGGCGGCAATTGCCGCCGGCAGGCCGTAGCCCATGGCGCCAGACTGCGGGGCGAGCAGCCGTGCGTCCGGCCCGAACTTGAAGAACTTGTTCGGCCAGACGGTGAAATTGCCGGCGCCGTTGGTGAGAATGACGTCGTCAGGCAGGTTTGC
>NZ_RZPQ01000172.1:0-9084 GCF_003999135.1 Mesorhizobium sp. M7A.F.Ca.CA.004.06.1.1
GCGTCAGGCGGCTATCGACGATCGCGTCTGCTGCGAGAGGGTTTCGAAATTGTCGCGAATATAGGCCGCGGCACGCAAGGCGAGCGCCGAGATGGTGGCCGTCGGATTGACGACGCCGCCGGTGGTGAGCACGCTTCCATCGACAATGAAGAGGTTTGGCACCTCCCAGGTCTGGTTCCATTGGTTGACGACGGATGTCGATGGGTCGCTGCCCATCCGGCAGGTGCCGATCATGTGCCAGGCTGGTGTGCGATAAACGCCCTCCTTGTCGCGATAATCATGCAGCCGATATTCGAAAGCACCGCAGGCCTTTGCGAGCTCTTCGAGGCGATCCAGCATGTAGTTCATCATACGCTTGTCGTTCTCGCCGGGCGCGTAGCGGGTCTTTGCCGCAGGCACGCCATCGGAATCCTTCAGCACAGGATCCAGCGTCACGCGGTTTTCCGGATTGGGCAGATCGTCGCCAATGGCGAAAACGCCGATGGAATGGCCGAAGTGGCGCTCGAACCAAGGGTGATGGTCGCGGCCCCATGGCGCGTGGGCCGGCGTGAACCAGCCTGCCGCAAGCTCTCCGGCCGACGGCGTGGAGGTGATGCAATTGAAGTTGAAACCGTTGACGAAACCGCGCGACACGTCCGTCTCGGCAAACTGCCGCGACAGCAGGGATGCGACGTAACCGATATGACCGTCGACAGGCTCGTCGACCCACATTTCGCAGGCAACCAGCGTGTGGTGCAGAAGATAACGTCCGACCTGATCATTGGCGTTGGCAAGATTGTCGGATGCAAGAAGGAGCCGTGGCGTTCCGATGCCGTTCGCGGCCACGATAACCAGTTTTGCGCCCTGGAAATGTTGCTTCCCGGTCTTGCGGTCGACATAAAGAGCGCCGCTCGCGCGGCCGTCCGGGTCCTTCTCGATCTTGAGCACGCGGGCGTTGATGCGCAGTTCGCAGCCGGCATCCAGAGCCTTGGGCCAGATGGACAGCGAATATTTGCTCATCGATCCACGTGGGCAGCCGTTGCATGTGCCGCAGTTGTTGCAGGCCGGCCGACCGTCATAATCCTCGGAGATCGCCGCAGCCTCGACCGGCCACCAGTGCCAGTCAAGCGCATCGAAACCGGAAGCAAGGCGCTTCGCCACCTTGGACACAGGCATCGGCGGGGTCGGACAGCGGTCTCGTGGCGGCATGGCCAGGTCGCCGGCAAGGCCCGACACGCCGACGAGCTTGTCGGCCTGCTCGTAAAAGGAGGCGAGATCCTCATACGTGATCGGCCAGTCCGGCTGAAGACCATGCTCCGTGCCCTTGCGGAAATCGGAAGGACGATAGCGTGGCCAGATTGCGCCATAGACATTGGTTGACCCGCCGACGGCATTCCACATCAGGATTTGCGAGGAGTCCGAATTGACGGGGAAATCGTCCGGATGGCTGCGCTTGTTGACGTCCGGGCTCCAGTTGGTCCGGCGCTGCCACGACCAGTCGGAATGGAGATGCGGATGGTCTTTCGCCTCCACCCAGGATCCCTGTTCCAGGCAGACGACATCGAGACCGGCTTCTGCAAGTGTCAGTGCTGCCAAGGATCCTGTCGCGCCGGCGCCCACTATCAATACGTCACAGATGCGATCTGTTGTCATCTTTCCAATCCCCAGCGATCTGTCATTACCGTGTCCAGCCCGAGCGGCGACGTGTCGACGGGCCTGACCTTTTCGGTCTCCAGGTAATGGCCGCGCCGATGGGCTGGCTGGTCCCGGTTGAAATCGAAAGGCGCCATGTCGTAGCCGGTCAGATGGGGCCGGTGGGAGTACGGACGCCCCGTGTTCCGAATGGCCTCGATGACGAAGGGCGTTTCGTAATAAGCGAGTGTCACCGCCGTGTAGATCTTGTCGAAAAGCTCCGCGTCGGCTTGCTCGAAGACCTTGACGGCCGCGATGCGGGTGTCGCCATTGCTGCTTGAAAGGCCACCCCTTTCCCAGCCCAGCAGATCGGCCAGTGCCGTAGTCTGCACGTCGCTCCAATCCGCAAAGAGGCGCATCGACACGATGCCGTGCACGCCGGCCTCGGACGCGGAGGGCCAACTCTCGTTGCCAGGGATCAGTTCATCGACAAGAGCGCGGATCATCCGCGTTCTCTCAGGTGGAGAAAGCGGCGAATTCCGTTCGCCGGCAAGAGCATGCGATTGAGGGCTCATGCCGCACCTGCCTTTCGATCGATCGTGACGGTGATCATCTTGAGTTCGGTCATGGCTTCCATCGTGTGCACGCCGCCCAGTCGGCCGATGCCGCTCTTGGTGCCGCTTCCGCCGCCGAAGGGCAGGTGAATTTCCCACCATGTGCTGCCGGCATTGATATTGACGATCCCGGCGGGGATCGCCCTGGCGACCGAAACACCCCGCGCCACATTCGCCGTGAAGACGCCGACCGACAGGCCATATTCGCTGTCGAGCGCCAGATCGAGCGCTTCAGCCTCGTTCTTGAAAGTGAGAACGGGCACGACGGGGCCGAAGGTTTCCTCGCGATTGAGTTTCATCTCGCGCGTGACGCCGGTAATGATCGTCGGCTCGAAAAACAGCCCGCTGCCGAGATCGGGGCGCGGCTTGCCGCCACAGAGCACCTTGGCACCCTGCGCGATTGCGTCATCGATGTGCTCCTTGACCTTGGCTGCGACCTTCGCGTTGTTCAGCGGCCCCATGGTCGTTCCCTGGTGGAAGGGATCACCAAGCACATGTTTTTGCGCATGGGCGACGAGCTTTTCGCAGAGGCTTTCGGCAACCGACTGATGAGCGAGAACGCGGCCCGTCGCGGCGCAGACCTGACCGGCGTTGAAGAATGCGCCGCCGGCCGCGGCGGCGGCCGCCGCGTCAAGATCAGCGTCCTCGAAAACGATCACCGGGCCGTTGCCGCCCAGTTCCAGGAGCAGCGGCTTGCCGGCGCCGCGCTCGGCGATTTTCTTGCCGGTCGCCGCGCTGCCCGTAAAGCCGATTGCCGCGACGTCGGGATGAACCACGACGGCGTCGCCGGCGGTAGCGCCTTCACCGATGACCAGATTGATGACGCCGGCGGGAAGACCGGCGCCGTCGATTACCTCCATCAAGGCACAGGCGACCAGCGAGGTCGACGGGGCGGGCACCCAGACGATGGTGTTGCCGGTCGCAATGCCCGGTGCCAGATATTCGACGGGGATGTTGACCGGGAAGTTCCAAGGGGTAATGACTCCGTAGACCCCGCGCGGCTGGCGGATCGTCATGACGAGCTTCGTCGGATCCTCGGCGGGCAAGGTCTGGCCACCCAGCTGCTTGACGAGTTCGGATGCGAGCCGGAAGCCGTCGGCGGCCTTGCCGACCTCACCCATGGCCTCGGCAAGAACTTTGCCCTGCTCGGTCGACAGGAGGCGTGCGATCTTTTCTTGAGCCGCGTCGATTGCCGAGGCGATGGCAACGCAGATCGCGGCGCGCTTGAAAACCGGCATGCCGGCCCATGTCGGCGCGGCTGCTTTTGCAGCCGCGACAGCCCGTTGTACCGTCTCGCGGCCTGATCGCGGCAACTGGGCAATGGTCTCCCCGGTTGCGGGATTGACCGCCGGCATGGTGTCCGGCTCCGTCTGCCATTCGCCGCCTATGAAATTGGCGGGCGCGTCTTTCATGGCATAGCCACCATCCATTTCAAATCTCCTTCATTCGGCCGCCGCAGCGAGCGTTTGATCATCGGTACCGATATCCTGGCCCGCGATGACCAGACCGGCGGCAAAGATACGTTCAGGCGCAACGACAATCTCGCCGCGCGTGTCTTCAAGGGAAAACGCGCCATTACGCAATTCGAGGATGCTCGCATCCCCGGCCGAGCCAATCTTGAATGTTCCAAGCTCTGGGCGCTGCAATGCCTTGGCCGCATTGACGGTCGAGGCTGCGATGATGTCGTTGATCGACATGCCGAGCGCAAGGAATTTCGAAAGCGTCGTAACCTGGTCGTAGGCCGGACCCTCGATGCAGAGCGCATGAACATCGGAGGAGATGGTGTCCGGCTGGAAGCCTTGCGCCATCATCGCGCGCGCCGTTTTCCAGGAGAAGGAGCCCATCCCGTGGCCGATATCGAAAAGGACGCCTCGTTCCCTCGCCTCGAGGATTTCCGGCTTGATCTTGCCTGCGCCGTCGATGGGCGCATTAGGGAAGGGTCGAAAACAATGGGTCAGTACATCGCCAGCTCGCAGGCGCGAGACGACGGCCTCGTAGGAAGGGGGTGGCTCATCGATATGGGCCATCAATGGCAGGCCCGTCTCGTCGGCGACCTGCAGGGCGACATCGAGAGGCTGGATACCGGCGGGGCCAGAGGCGTGGCGACCGATGCGCACCTTCACCCCGATGATTATGTCGCGGTTGGCGTTGATGACCTCGACGGCCTCGCGGCCGGCAAGAAGCCGCATGTCATGGCTTTCGCCGATCATGATGTTCTTTGCAAAACCATAGATGCCGGCGAAGGAGATATGCAGGTAGACGAGAATGCGAGCCGTGCTTCGCTCGATCACATGCTTGCGAAATCCGGGGAAATTTCCCGGTCCGGCACTTCCCGTGTCGACGCAGGTCGAAACCGCGCTCTTGCGGGCAAACGCGTCCGGATCCACCCCAAGCGACGTCCCGCCCCAGTAAACATGCGTGTGCAGATCGATCAGGCCGGGCGTTACGATAAGGCCCGCTACGTTTCGTTCTTCGGTTCCAGAAAGACCGTTACCGACGGCGGCGACCTTTCCTGCGGCGAAGGCGACATCGGTGACCTGGTCGATACCCTGGGAAGGATCGATGACGCGACCATTTTTCAAAACGAGATCATAAGGCATGAATTCGGCTTTCGGTTTCCAAGAAGCGCTGATTGATACGGGTGCCGTCCTCGGTGGCGAAATAGCGGACAGCGTCCGGGCTCGCGCAGAGAGTGATGCGTTCGCCCGCGGACAGGCCCGACGCATCGCTGCAGGTTGCCCGGACGATGTGGCCGGCAACGTCGACATCGAGGAACTGGAAAGGCCCGGCGGGCTCGATCAGCACGAGTTCGCCCGAAAGGGTGAGACCACCATTACCGCGCGCCGCCGGCTTCAGGTCGTGGGGACGCACGCCAAGAATCCGGTCAGAACTCCCGCCACAGAGATTGGCGGGCAGGAAGTTCATTTGCGGGCTGCCGATAAACCCGGCGACGAACTGGTTGGCGGGAGCCGAATAGACCTCCATCGGCGGTCCGAACTGCTGCACGACGCCGTCCTTCATCACTGCGATCCGGTCCGACAGCACCATGGCCTCTTCCTGATCGTGGGTGACGAAGATGACGGTAATGCCGAGCGCTTTCTGGAGGCGTCGGATCTCGGTGCGCATGCGCACCCGCAGCGAGGCGTCGAGATTTGACAGCGGCTCATCCATGAGAAGGACAGAAGGGTTCCTGACGATCGCGCGGCCAACGGCAACGCGCTGGCGCTGGCCGCCGGAAAGCGCCGCCGGCGGGCGATCGAGAAGGGCCTCGATGCCCAGAACATCGGCTGCCCAGGCTACCTGCTTGCCTACGGTCGCTTCGTCCAGCTTCTGCTGGCGCAATGGAAAGGCGATGTTTTCGCGCACCGTCATGTGCGGGTAGAGCGCGTAATCCTGGAAGACCAGCGCGATGTTGCGTTCACGCGGACCGAGCTCCGAAATCTCCTTGTCGTCGAAGCGGATGGATCCCTCGTCGATATCCTCCAGGCCGGCGATGCAAAACAGCAAAGTCGATTTCCCGCACCCCGACGGTCCGAGGAAGGAAATGAACTCGCCATCGTTGATCGTAAGATCGAGACCCTTCAAAACAGCTATCGCCCCGAACCGCTTGGTAAGGCCGGCAATCTTGATCGACGCCATGCTTGAAGCTCCTTTCAGCCCTTGACCGCGCCGGAAAGCGCACCCTGGACGAGGTAACGTTGGAAGAAGAAGGCAACGGCCACAGGCGGCAGGATGGCAAGCACGCTGGCCGCAAAGAGCGGTCCGTATTCATAGAAACGGGCCTGGTTGAGAAAGCCTGCGATGACGACGGGGATTGTCTGCGTCTTGGGGGTCGAGGTCAGGATCATGGCAAAGAGAAACTCGTTCCAGGACACGAGGAAGCAGAAGATCAGCGCCGCGACGATAGCCGGCCGCACCACGGGCACCAGAACCTTGCGGAACATCGTCCAGCGACTGCAGCCGTCGATCTGTGCCGCGCGCTCAAGGCTGATTGGAACGGTCTCGAAACTGGTCTTCATCATCCAGGCGGCAAGCGGCATCAGGATCGTCGAATATGCGATCACCAGACCGAGATGGGTGTCGATGAGCCCGAGCGTCCGGAAGATGACGAAGAACGGCAGAACCAGCGTCAGTGCGGGAACCATACGCGTCAGAAGAAGCGCCCAGAGGCTGACGGCAAAGAAACGATGTCCAGCATAGCGGGCAAAACCGTAGCCAGCCAAGGTGCCGAGCGCGACATTGACGACGGAGACGACGATGCCGATGCCGAAACTGTTGAGCAGGGACAACGGCACGCGCGCGGCCTGCACGCTGGTCGTGCCTTGCGCCATGAGCACCGCCCGATAGTTGTCGAAAGTGAGCGTCGAGGGCACGATGGAGGGGGGCGTGCGGATCAGGTCGGTGGCTGGCGATAGGCTTATCAGGACCAGCGCCGCAACAGGCAGGAACGACCAGACGAAAATGGCAACGACGGCGAGCGCGAACAGGATCTTGCCAGCGTTGCGTGCAGCGATCGGGCCCATCAGCCTTTTCGGCTTCCATTCCGGCAGAACGACCATGGCGGGCCGCGGGCAACTGGCTGTTAGCAGCCCTGGGGCCGCCAAAGCCGACACTGTCGTCCTGGCTTTCCTGGGGCTGAGGAAGGCAAAATAGGCGATGGCGAATGCAAGGCTGAGAAACGTCAGCACGTAAAGAAGAGCGGCCCCTTCGCCGAACTTCAGGAACTGAAAGGATTGCATGTAGCCGAGCCAGGACAGTGTGGTGGTCGCCGCGCCCGGACCGCCGCGCGTCATGATCCAGATGATGTCGAAGGCCAGGAACGCATTGATCGTGGAGATGATGGTGGAGAACAGCAGCGTCGACTTGAGCCAAGGCAAAGTGATCGCGAAAAAGCGCTTGACCGGTCCCGCGCCGTCGAGAATGGCAGCGCGATGCAGGTTGCCCGGCATGGATTGCAGGCTGGAAAGGAGCATCAGCGTCGTCAACGGCGTCTGGTTCCAGACCTGGGTCAGCGCCACGAGGTTGAGGGCGCGGAAGCCCTCTCCAAACCATGCCCGCCCCCATGAACCGAGGCCTATGTCGTTGAGAAAGCCGTTCAACAGACCGAAATTGCCGGCATAGATGAAGGACCACAGCACCCCGATAGACACGGGCGCCATGGCCCAGGGAACGAGGACGATACTGCGCAGGAAGCCGCGGCCGGCAAAACGCTGATTCAAGACGAGCGCGATCAGTGTTCCCAGTACGGTCGTCCCGATGACCGCAATCGTGGAGAAGTAAAGCGTGCGGCCGAGCGCATACCAGAAGCCTTGATTCTGGAAGATCTTCGCATAATTGGCGAAGCCCACGAAAATCCATCGCTTGGTGATCGGATTGGTGATGTTGAAGGACAAGTACAGACTGTAGAGGAGCGGCAGGCCGACGATCAGGATCATCAGGATCAGCGTCGGGGCGACGGAGAGATAGGCAAAAGCCGGAAGGCTCATCCTGCGCCGGCGTTCGCGCGCCAGCGGCTCGGCTCCTTGCGACGGCAATGTCATCGTCATGGCGTCCTCGCGCATCATCTGGGCCAGATCGCCGACAATGCCGCGTCTGGCGATGTGTTGGAGGTTGGTGCGGACGCAACAGCCGGCCCCGATGACCGGCTGTTGCGTCATGTCTTACTGATATTGGGCCTTGAGCTCGGAAGCCTTGGCCGCAAGCGCTGTCACCAACTCGTCGGTCGAGCTGCCTGAGCGGATATATTCCTGGACCTGCTGCATCATGAACATATCCCATTCCGGGAACCAGATCGCCTTGCCGATCGCGCGTGACGTCGCCATGCCGAGCTGCTTGGCCGAAATGTCAAGGTCGCGCCATTTCGAGAAACTGGCGACGATCTCCGGATCCTGCATGACCGCCTTGTAGCCCGAGCCGAGACCGAACTCGAGAGCCCAGCGCTTGATCACATGATACTGGCCATCCTTGGCTTTGCCGCCGAAGAACTGGAGCAGGTTCCACACGCGCTCCTCATCGACGGGCTGGGCGCCCATCAGATAGGCCGCCGTCCAGGCCATGGTCGAGCGGGTCGCGCCCGGCATGATCGCGTTGCGCACCTTTCCCGCGATCTTGGAAACGGCGGGATCGTTGGCGACCTTGTGGTTGTAGTCATGGACGACCATGAACGTGTGACGGCCGGAGGCATAGCTGGGCACACCTTCGCCGGGCAAGGTCATGATGTCTTCGACGACCAGCTTCTCCTTGTAGAAGGTCTGGTTGATTTCGAGGATCTTGCGCAAGGCCGGCTCATCGACGAAGTTTCCGTCGGCATCGAAGACCTTGGCGCCCTCGGAATACCAAGCCGCGAACATATACCAGGACATGTTTGGCCATTGTTGCTGCCACATTGCGTGAAAGGGCGCGTCGGATATGCCGTCCTTCTTGAGTTTGCGGCAGACATCAAGAACGGCATCCCAGGTTTCCGGTACCTGAACCCCGGCCTTTTTGAGATGCTCCTCGTTGTAGAGGAAGGTGTTGTAGCCGGCGTAGTAGGGGAGCCCGCACAGGGCCCCGCCGTTGGGCAGCGAAAGCGACTCGACACTGACCGGGAACATGCCGGCCTTGATATCGGCAACGCCCGGAAGGCTCTCGATGTCACGGATCCAGTTGGCCGCGTGCCAGCGGGCGATGTAGTTCTCTTCGGAATACAGCATGTCGATATGCTGACCGCCGGTGAGCTTCGTTTCCGCCACAGGGTGGTAATCGCCCGATACGAGCTCGTAATTCACGTTCTCATCATAGAGTTTCATGAACGTCTTGACGTTCTCTTCGACGATCTGCGGCTGGTATTGCCAGCCGACGAAGCTGATCGGCGTGGAGG
>NZ_RZPQ01000173.1:0-9083 GCF_003999135.1 Mesorhizobium sp. M7A.F.Ca.CA.004.06.1.1
GGATTGTGTCCAGCACCGCCTGCGGCTTTTGTGCCGAGGCGCCATTGTCGAGATAGTCCAGCGGCTTGCCATAGACTTCCCGCGACAGGATCGGGAAATCGCGGCGGATCGCTTCGACGTCGTAGAAATCTCCGATCTTGCCCGGTGCGTTCATCAAATCACCCGTGCGCCGCGAACCAGCCGTCGAGCCGCGCCTCCAGCGCTTCGACGATTGCCTCGTCGTCAAGTTCCTCGATCACCTCGGCGACGAAGGCCTTGACGAGCAAGCCCCGCGCGCTTTTCTCGTCGACGCCGCGCGCCATCAGGTAGAACAGATGGTTATGGTCGATCTCGGTGACCGTCGCGCCGTGGCCGCAAATCACGTCGTCGGCGAAGATTTCAAGCTCGGGCTTGGTCGAGAACTCGCCGTCGTCCGACAGCAGCAGCGTGTTGCAGGCCATCTTGGCGTTGGTCTTCTGCGCATATTGATGGACGTTGATGCGACCCTGGAAGACGCCGCGCGCCTTGCCCGTCACCACGTTGCGGATGACTTCCGTCGAGGTCGTGTGCGGCACGGCGTGGTCGAGCACCATGGTCACGTCGGTATGGGTGTCGCCGGCCAGGAGGTTGATGCCGCGCAGCTTGAAATCGGCGCCTTCGCCAGTCGTCCTGACCATGATCTCCTGGCGCACCAGTCTGCCGCCGGCGTTCATGACAAACAACGTCAGTTTCGCATTCTTGCCGATATGGGCCTTGAACTGCGCCAGATGCGCCGCCGTTTCCGGCTGCTCCTGGACGATCAGCCACGTCACCTCGGCGCCCTCGCCGAGCACGAGCTGGCTGACCGAGCTGCCCAAGGCAGCGCCGTCACCCGTCTGACGTTCGACGATGACGGCCTTGGCGCCGGCGCCGACACGCACTCGCAGGCGCACATGGGTCTGGCCGCCAGCCTGCAGGTTCTGCAGCTCGACCGGCTTTTCAAGTTCCACACCATCGGCGATGTCGACAAAATACCCGTCGGCGACGAAAGCCGTGTTCAGCGCGCCGATGGCGTCGTCGCTGCCATAGGGATCGAGCCCAGCTGCTGCGCTGCCGTCGATCAGCTTTTCCGACAGGCGCTGGAAAGAAACGCCTTCAAGAACCGGCACTTTGGCGTCCGACTTGCCGTTCAGGATCGACACCACGGTGGAACCGTCGACGATCGGTGCAACGGCTTTGGCCATGGCGGCGGGGTCGAAGTCCGGCACGGTATTCAGCAACCGGCGCAGGTCGGTGTAATGCCAGGATTCGACACGCCGCGTCGGCAGGCCGTGCTTGATCGTCTCGATGGCGTCGTCGCGCTTCAGCATCACCGCGCCGTCACCCGGCAGCAGCGACAGCCGGTCGCCGAACGCGTCGATCAACGCTGTCTCGGCCGGTGTCCGCTGCGGTTGTGTGTGCATGTTCATCGGTATTACCTCTGGCATCTCACGCGGCTTCGCCGATCACGCCGGCATAGCCATTGGCTTCCAGGTCGAGCGCCAGCGACTTGTCGCCGGACTTGATGACCTGGCCCTTGTAGAGCACGTGCACGGTGTCGGGCACGATGTGCTCAAGCAGGCGCTGGTAGTGGGTGATGACCAAGAACGCCCGGTCCGGCGCCCGCAGCGCGTTGACGCCGTCGGACACGATCTTCAGCGCATCGATATCGAGGCCGGAATCGGTCTCGTCGAGCACGCACAGTTTCGGCTCCAGCAGCTTCATCTGCAGAATCTCTGCCCGCTTCTTCTCGCCGCCGGAGAAGCCGACATTGAGCGGCCGCTTGAGCATCGCCATGTCCATGCTGAGCGAGGCGGCGGCTTCCTTCACGCGCTTCAAAAATTCCGGGATCTTCAGCGGCTCTTCGCCACGCGCCTTGCGCTGCTCGTTCATCGCCACTTTCAGGAATTCCATGGTGGCCACGCCCGGTATCTCCATCGGATACTGGAAGGCGAGGAAAATGCCTGACGTGGCGCGCTCGGCCGGATCCATTTCGAGGATCGACTGGCCGTTGTAGAGGATGTCGCCTTCGGTCACCTCATAGTCCTCGCGGCCGGCGAGGATGTAGGACAGCGTCGATTTTCCCGAGCCGTTCGGCCCCATGATCGCGGCAACCTCGCCGGCTTTCACCGTCAGGTTCAAGCCACGGATGATTTCGGTGCCGTCATCGACGATGCGGGCGTGCAGGTTTCTGATTTCAAGCATTCTTGTTTCCTGAATATTTGTCCGGTCAGCCGACCGAGCCCTCAAGGCTAATCCCAATCAGCTTCTGCGCTTCGACGGCGAATTCCATCGGCAGCTGCTGGATGACGTCCTTGACGAAACCATTGACGATCAGCGCAATTGCTTCCTCTTCGGGGATGCCGCGCTGCATGACGTAGAATTTCTGGTCCTCGGAAATCTTCGAGGTCGTCGCTTCGTGCTCGAACTGCGCCGTCGAGTTCTTGGCTTCCATGTATGGCACGGTGTGCGCGCCGCACTGGTCGCCGATCAGCAGCGAGTCGCAGTTGGTGAAGTTGCGGGCGTTGGTCGCCTTGCGGTGCGCCGAGACCTGGCCGCGATAGGTGTTCTGCGAGAAGCCGGCGGCGATGCCCTTGGAGATGATGCGGCTCGACGTGTTCTTGCCGAGGTGGATCATCTTGGTGCCGCTGTCGACCTGCTGATAGCCGTTCGATACCGCAATCGAATAGAACTCACCTTGGGAATCGTCACCGCGCAGGATGCAGCTCGGATATTTCCAGGTGATCGCCGAACCGGTCTCGACCTGCGTCCACGAAATCTTCGAGCGGTCGCCACGGCAGTCGCCGCGCTTGGTGACGAAGTTGTAGATGCCGCCCTTGCCCTCGGCGTCGCCGGGGTACCAGTTCTGCACCGTGGAATATTTGATCTCGGCATCGTCGAGCGCTACCAGTTCGACGACCGCCGCGTGCAACTGGTTCTCGTCGCGTTGCGGCGCCGTGCAGCCCTCGAGATAGGAGACGTAAGCCCCCTCCTCGGCGATGATCAGCGTGCGCTCGAACTGGCCGGTGTTCTTCTCGTTCATGCGGAAATAGGTCGACAGCTCCATCGGGCAGCGCACGCCCTTGGGCACGAAGACGAACGAGCCGTCGGTGAACACAGCCGAATTCAGCGTGGCGTAGTAATTGTCTGAGGTCGGCACGACCGAGCCGAGATATTTCTTCACCAGCTCCGGATGCTCGCGGATGGCTTCCGAGATCGAGCAGAAGATGACGCCGGCCTGCGCCAGCTCCTTCTTGAAGGTGGTGACGACGGAGACGGAATCGAACACGGCATCGACGGCGACGCGGCCCGATTTGTAGACATTGTCGCTGACTTCCTCGAGTTCCGAGGCGTCGGTCTTCTGCACGCCGGCAAGGATTTCCTGCTCGCGCAGCGGAATGCCGAGCTTCTCGTAGACCTTCAAGAGTTCGGGATCGACATCGCTCAGCGAAGTCGGGCCGGGCGTGCTCTTGGGCGCCGCGTAGAAGTAGATGTCCTGGAAATCGATCTTGGGATAGTGGACGCGCGCCCAAGTCGGCTCGTCAAGCGTCAGCCAGCGGCGATACGCTTCCAGACGCCATTCCAGCATCCAGGACGGTTCGTCCTTCTTGGCCGAAATGAAACGGATGATATCTTCGCTGAGGCCCTTGGGGGCCTTATCGACAGCGATTTCGGTCTGGAATCCGTATTTGTATTGGTCGACGTCGATCTTTCGGACCCGATCGATCGTGTCCTGCACAGCAGGCATAAGCGTTCTCCATCCACGCCGGGGTCAAGGCCCGACAGTTTTCAAACTATGGCACCGCCAAAAACGAACCCCGAAGAGGTGCTCGCGGCAGCGTAAGTTTAATATAGTGCGCTTCGACCGGGAATTCACCCGGCCAGCATGAAACGCACGGCTCTACCAGGCCGAAAGGCCCAAATTCGTCCAACCGCTACGCGGCCCGTTCTCTATCCGCCCTTCGTGCGGCAATACCCGCAAGCGCGGTGCGGAAAAGCTCAACGTCTTCCGCGCCGGTCGCCGGTCCGATCGACACCCGCAAGGCGCCGAGACTGTCACCGTAGCCCATGGCTTTCAGCACATGGCTCGGTCCGACCTTGCCCGACGAACAGGCAGAGCCGGCCGACAGCGCTACACCGGCCAGATCGAAGGCGATCTGCGCGGTTTCGGCTTTGACGCCCGCAATAGCGAAGAATGCCGTATTGGCAAGCCTTGGCGCACCGGTTCCAAAGATTTCCGCGTCCGGCACCAGCGATTTGACGATGGCCTCGATCTCGTCGCGGCGCTGGCGCACCGCATCCATGGCCGGCAATCCGGCAAGCGCCTCGCGTGCGGCGGCGCCGAAACCGGCAATGGCGGCGAGGTTCTCAGTTCCGCCGCGATGGCCCTTTTCCTGGCCACCGCCATTGATCAGCGGCTTCGGCATCATCAAATCGGAAGCCGCGACGATGGCGCCGACGCCCTTGGGTCCACCGATCTTGTGCGAGGACAGAATCAGATAATCGGCGTAACCCGCTGATAGATCGGTCGAAACACGCCCTACGGCCTGCACGGCGTCGACAATGAGGATGCCGCCCGCCGCCTTGACGATCGCGGCGATACGATCGATCGGCTGGATGACGCCGGTCTCGTTGTTGGCGGCGTGGATTGCGACCAGCGGCAGGCCCTCGCTCTTGTCGTGACCGCCGAGCGCCGACTCCAAGGCGCCGAGATCGGCAATGCCGTTGGCGTCGACGCCGATCCGCGTCACCTGCGCTGCGGGGAACCGTCCGCCGTTCAACAGGCAGGGATGATCGGCCTCCGACACGTAAAGCCGGCTCATACGCACCGTGCCGCGCCCCATCTGCCAGTCGGGTGACAGCAGCGTCGAGGCTGCTTCCGTGGCACCGGAGGTGAACACGACATGCTCCGCCTTGGCGTTGACTAGCGCCGCCACGTCACGCCTGACGGTCTCGATCAGGCGGCGGGCCGCGCGCCCCTCGGCGTGAACCGATGACGGATTGGCCGCGACGTCAAGGGCCGCGACCATAGCCTCGCGGGCCACGGCAAGCAGCGGCGCACTGGCATTGTAGTCGAGATAGGCGCGTATTCCGGCCATTTTCGTCCGTCAAATCCCGTCAGAAGCCATTCCGCTGTCGTATGGCGTTATTTCCTTGAAATTCCAAGGCGAGCCGTCCTATTTACGCGGCTTGCGGCGCGGGTGGCCGGGCTCGATGTCTTGCCACTCAGTTTTGAACAATTCTAAACTAGCTTCTAAGAAGACGCTCGCCCTGCGTCAAGGCCAGAGGAAACGTTCCAGGCACCGCGCGTTCGTATTACCAAGTGGAGTATTTTATGCCTGAGGTCATTTTCACCGGTCCTGCCGGCCGCCTGGAGGGTCGCTATCAGCCTTCCAAGGAAAAGAGCGCGCCGATTGCCATCGTCCTGCACCCGCACCCGCAATTCGGCGGCACGATGAACAACAAGATCGTCTACGACCTCTTCTACATGTTCCAGAAGCGGGATTTCACCACGCTTCGCTTCAATTTCCGCGGCATCGGCCGCAGCCAGGGCGAGTTCGACCATGGCACCGGCGAGCTGTCGGACGCCGCCGCCGCTTTGGACTGGGTGCAGTCGCTGCATCCCGATTCCAAGAGCTGCTGGGTCGCCGGCTACTCCTTCGGCTCCTGGATCGGCATGCAGCTTCTGATGCGCCGGCCGGAGATCGAAGGCTTCATTTCGATCGCGCCGCAGCCCAACACCTATGATTTCTCGTTCCTGGCGCCCTGCCCGTCATCGGGCCTGATCATCCATGGCGATGCCGACAAGGTGGCGCCGCCGAAGGATGTGCAGGGCCTGGTCGACAAGCTGCACACGCAGAAGGGCATCACCATCACGCAAAAGACCTTGCCCGGCGCCAACCATTTCTTCGCCAACGATGCCGACCTGCTGCTCGAGGAATGCGCCGACTATCTCGACCGCCGGCTGGCCGGCGAATTGTCGGATCCGCGTCCGAAGCGGCTGAGATAAACAAGGCAAGAACGGACGGCGATGTACGAACCTCCTCATTTCAGGGAAACGCGGCCGGAAATCCTGCACGGGCTGATCCGGACGCATCCGCTGGGCCTGTTGGTTTCCAACGGGCCCGATGGGCCGGTCGCCAACGCTGTCCCGTTCCTGCTCGACGCGGAAATCGGGCCTAACGGCACGCTGCGCGCCCATCTGGCGCGGGCCAACCCGCAATGGCGCCTGTTGGCCGACAACCCGGCATCCCCCGTGCTGATCGTCTTCCAGGGCAGCGATGCCTATGTGACGCCGTCCTGGTACGAGACCAAGCGCGAGACCGGCAAGGTGGTGCCGACCTGGAATTACGCCATCGTGCAGGTTCGCGGCACCGTCAAGGTGATGGATGATCAGGACTGGCTGGCGCAGCAGATCGCCGATCTGACCATATCCCAGGAAGGCGCCCGCGCCGCACCCTGGGCGGTGACCGATGCGCCGGAGCCCTTCATCCAGTCGCAGATCAAGGGCATTATCGGGCTGGAAATCGAGATCAGCGAAATCCACGGCAAGTGGAAGGTCAGCCAGAACCGGCCGGTCGCCGATCGCGTCGGCGTTGCACAGGGGCTGGAAAGCGAAGACCACCAGTCGCCCGGCATGGCCGGCCTGGTCAGATCCTATGGCGGACTGGACGGCAACTGAACTTCGAATGCTCAGGCAGCCTTCCTTGTCGGTCCGATCAGCCGAAACGTTCTCTTGCGGACCGGCAGTCCCGACGGCATCGGCCGGAAAATGAAGCCGAGCCGGGCAAAGACCAGCCCGCAGGCGAGCGCGAAGCCGCAGCCAAGGCCGAAGCCGGCGACGGTGTCGCTGGGATAGTGCGCGCCAACGAAGATACGGGTCGAGGCGATACAAGCGGTGATCGCCAGGGCGATGTACCAGCGCCGCGGAAACAACAGCAAAGCGACCCCGAACACCGCGCCCATCGTCGTACCATGGCCGGACGGAAAGCCGGCGAAGCGCGCATCGAAAGCGAAGGGGTGCAGGGTCAGCACGCCAAAGTCCTCGTAATAGAGGGGGCGAGCCCGGCCAATGGCATATTTCAGCACATTGACGGCGATCCCCGACAGGCCGGTGGCGCACAGCACCAGAAAAGCCAGGCAGGTCCAGTTGTAGAGCAGCATCAGCGAGCGCCGCGAGAGGCTTCGCCAATCCGTCAGGTTGGCGGCGACAAGCAGAAGCACTGAGGGAATGAGATACCAGCCACCCAGGCCGAACTGGGTGAAAAAGTCGGCAGTCCGGGCAAATCCCGCCGACCACTTGCCGTGAAGCATTCCGGCCGGGGTGTCGAGACGAACAAACGCTGCCGCCGTCAGCAAAACCCAGACCAGCACCCAGACCGACCACAAAACGTTCGGGTATCTGGCCGGGCGGGTGGCAAGGCGGCTTTTGGCGATCTGCATCGTATCGCGAAAATTGTCGAGCGACCGGCGCCCTACCCCAAGGAGCAGGCTCGAAACGGGCGGGCGTGATTTCACCAGCATAGGAAATTCGACCCCATTGTCGCCGTCATGGGCATCGGCGAGCCGTCACTGGGTTACACGATAGAGGCCGAGCGACAGCTTGTCTCCCGACGAATAGTTGAGGCCGTCGACCTCGGCAACGCGGTTCGCCGACTTGCCTTGCGCCGCCAGCAACCCATTCAGTTTCTGCTCGTCGCCGACCTGCGCCAGAGCCAGGGCGCAGGCAGGATCGCCGAGCAGATGCTTGGCGACGCCATCGACATCGGTCAGGACGGTCTTGGTGCCGACCAGGAACACCAGGCTCGGCTCGTGATATTCCGCCGAAGCGAGCACCGTGGTGTCGCAAGGCCTGTTGGCCTGGAACGCCGCCTCGATCGCCGGGCTCAGCCAGATCGGTTTCAGCGAAGGCGCGATGACGCCGAACAACAGTCCATAGGTGATGCCCGCGCAGACGGCGATTGTGCCGATGCGGGAGAGCGGCACTTGCAGCTGTCGCGAAAAAGCGAAATATCCTGCCGCCAGCGCCGCCGCGGCGGCCGGGATGCTCCACCAGGAGAAGGCGCCGGTGAGATAGATCGGCGCTCCGACGCAGACCGCCGCCAGGCCAAGGCTGACCACGGCAAGACCGAATGCGGTCGACCACCACAACCAATCCTGCCAGCGCCTGAGCGGCGCATTCGCCTCCTGGGGCGGCAAGGTCAACAGCCAACCGATCAGCAGCGCCATGCCGGGATAGGCCGGCAGGACATAGTGCGGCAGCTTGGTCGGGATCAGTTCGAACACCAGCCAGAACGGAATGTACCAGGCGAGGCAGAAACGCAGCCGCGGATCGTCGCGCAACCGGTTGAGGGCCTGCAGCCCGGCGCCAACCGCGATCAGACCGAACGGCCACATGAACAAGGAATAGGTCAGCATGTAGAAGCCCGGCGGCAGGCCGTGCGATTCCTCGCCCGAGGCGACCTTGGCCATCATGTCCTTGCCGACGGCATCACTGAGGAAGGCGCCGCCGCTCTTCCAAGTGATGAGGGCGACCCAGGGCAGCACGATGAACAGCACCAGGGCGACACCGCGCACGAGCTTCAGCTTCAGGAGCCAGCGCCAGTCGCGCTCGAAGGCAAACAGGGCGGCGACCGTCAGCACCGACAACAGCGGAGCCACCGGCCCCTTGATAAGGATTCCAAGGCCTTGAGCGGCCCAGAATATCCACGGCAGATGGGCCGCTACCGGTTCGTTGCGGCGCGATGCCAGATAGATCTGAGCGAGCGCGCCTTGCGCCGCCACGCAGCAGGCCAGCAGCATGGCGTCGGTCTTGGCGTCACGCCCCTCGAAGGCGGTGGCGAAGATCGCCGCCATCATCAGGCCGGCGGCGAGACCGGCATTGGCCCCGAACAGCTTGGTGCCTGTCCAGGCAATGCCGACGACGGCCAAGGCAATGCCAAGCATGGAGACGAGGCGGTAGACCCAGATCGGCGCCGCCGCCCCCTCGCCGCTCAGCGCCACGGCCGCCGATTGCAGCCAGTAGATGCCGATCGGCTTCTTGTAGCGCGAGGCATCCTGAAAACGGATGTCGACATAGTCGGAGG
>NZ_RZPQ01000174.1:0-9030 GCF_003999135.1 Mesorhizobium sp. M7A.F.Ca.CA.004.06.1.1
CCTCTCTCCAAGACTGTCGACGCGAAACTCTATGACGGTCTGCCGATGCCGGTCGCCCTCTGGGAATAGCGCCGCCCCGGTTGCCAACGACGGCCTCTCCCGCCATGCCAGCTGATGGCTACGTCGGACCGCTGCTTTTCGGAGCGGGCGCGAGGCAGCGGATAACCGAGGCGGGCGGGCAATACCGTCGAGCCGGGCAAACCCACCAGCAATCTTGGGCGAACGAATGAGCACACGGGTCATCATTATCGGGTCGGGGCCGGCGGGCTACACCGCCGCCATCTATGCGGCACGCGCGCTGTGCAATCCCGTGCTGATCTGTGGGCCGCAACCTGGTGGACAGCTGACGGTAACCACGGATGTCGAGAACTATCCGGGATTCCCCGACATCGTCCAGGGCCCATGGCTCATGGAGCAGATGCAGAAACAGGCGGAACACTGCGGGGCGACTATCGTCACTGACCATGTCGAAACCGCCGATCTCAGCGAGCGGCCGTTCAGGGTAATCACGTCGTCCGGCAAGCGCTACGAGACCGAGGCGCTCATCATCGCGACCGGCGCCCAGGCCAGGTGGCTTGGCCTGCCTTCGGAAGAGCGTTTCCGCGGCTTCGGTGTCTCCGCTTGCGCTACATGCGACGGCATATTCTTCATCCGCAAGCACGTCGTGGTGGTTGGCGGGGGCAACACCGCGGCCGAGGAAGCGCTATTCCTCAGCAAATATGCGTCTAAGGTCACGCTCGTGCACCGTGGTGCCAGTTTGCGAGCGGAGAAAATCCTGCAGCAACGACTGTTCAACGACACGAAAATCGAGGTCGTCTGGGAGCATGTAGTGGATGAAGTTCTGGGCAACGAAGAACCGGCGCTCTCCGTCGAAGGCATTCGCCTCAGGCATGCCAGAACGGGTGCCGTGCAGAACCTGCCTGCCGACGGGCTGTTCGTCGCGATCGGCCACAGCCCGTCCGTCCGGGTCTTTGGCGACCAGCTCCGACAGAAGCCCGGTGGCTACATCTGGGTTGAGCCTGGATCGACGCGCACCAGCGTTCCGGGCGTCTTTGCGGCAGGCGATGTAAGCGACGATGTCTATCGGCAGGCGGTAACCGCTGCCGGCCTCGGCTGCATGGCCGCCATCGAGGCGGAACGGTTCCTCGCTCACCCTCATTCGTAATGCTTGCGGCTGCGCAACCGGGCCTGGCTCGCTCTACCATGCTTTGCCATATTCTCTCCGCTCCGCCGTCTATCGGTAAAGCATACCGCGGCACCTGGCTCCGAGCAGAAGCCTTATCCTCGCAGTGTGCGATGCCGGCATAAGAATCTACGACTCACCTTTTTGCGCCGTTTCTTTTTATAAGGTCGCCGTACTGCGCCGTCGGCCATGCCGTCGCGAAGTGCCGCGGGAGGCCAAGAGGAACGGTGATGGGCTTTTAGTTGGCGGCAGGAATTCGGGTGCGCTGTCTACGGTTCCTTTGGGACGTGACGCTAGCAAAGTCTCGCTGCGGGATGGAAGCCTCGAAGAAGCAATAAAAAGGGAGAGAAGAATGATTGGATCCTACAAAAAATCAGCCCATGCCATGCTGGCAGCGCTGTCGCTGGTACTGCTGTCGCTCGCTGGCGCCAACTGCGCCAAGGCGGCTGATGACTATCCGAACAAGCCGATCGAAGTAATCGTCGGCTACCTCCCCGGTGGCGCAACCGACTTCGCCGCCCGCGTCCTCGCCGAGTCACTGTCGACCAGCCTCGGACAGCCGGTGATCGTCAATAACCGCCCCGGCGCCTCTTCGGCGATCGCCGTTGATGCCGTCAAGCGCGCGGATCCAGATGGCTATACGCTTCTGTTTGGCAACAACGACGCGATTGCGATATTGCCGGCCGTCAAGCCGGACGTGGCCTACAAGATCCCGGACGACCTGACCTTCATTTCCCGGGTCGTCGAGTTTCCACTGGTGTTCGCTGTCAGCACGAAGCTGCCGCTCAACGCCATGAAAGATTTCGTCGAATACGCGAAGGCCAATCCCGGCAAGTTCAACTACGGCTCTTCGGGTGTTGGCGGTTCGCTGCACATTGAGGGTGTGCGTATGGCCCTGGCGGCAGGCATCGACATCACCCACGTCGCCTACAAAGGTGCTGCCGGTGCTGTGACCGACCTCGTCGGAGGCCAGATCGACGGCATGTTCGGCACGGTGAAGGACATCTCCGCCCATCTCAACACTGGCACCATCAAGCTGCTGGCCGTGACCTCTCCCGAGCGCGTACCGGTAGTGCCGGATGTGCCGACTTTGGCCGAAGCCGGCCTCGGCGACGCCACCGTCACGGGCTGGTTCGCCCTCATGGGTCCCGCGAACATGCCTAAGGAGGTCACCGACAAGCTGAGCAAGGCCGTCGCCGACGCCTTGGTCAAGCCGGAAGTGGCAAAGCGTCTGGCTGACTCTGGCCTGTATACGTCGCCGCTTGCCGGCGCTGAGTTCAAGGATTTCGTGGTCAAGCAACTCGACACGTTCAAGACCATCGCCGAAAAGCAGAACATCCGGATTACCGATTGACGGTTCGTCGCGGGCGGCTCATTCGTTTTGGGCCGCCCTAAGTCTGGCATGAACGTTGCGCGCGGATTGGAATTTTCGATGCGAAATCCGCCAATCGCCCCATATCGCCAAGCGGCATCAAGCACCCCGAACCAGGCAGGTTCTGACCTACCATGGCTCCTGCTGCTTCGGCCTATGATTTATGCGCCGGGTCCTCACGATGCCATCTCAACTTGAAAAGCCGAGAGACGTGATCAGTGGGACGCTGGTGCTCGCCACCGGTGCAGCGTTCCTTTACTTCGGTCGCGGGTTGACGGTCGGCAGCGCTTCGCGAATGGGGCCGGGCTACTTTCCGATCGTTCTGAGCCTGCTGATGGTCGTTCTGGGGCTTGCCATCATCGTTAACGCATTGCGTTCAAAAAGCGGGGCAGGCGAGGCGCTGACGATCCCTTGGCGTGCGCTTGTCCTCGTCCTGGGCTCGATCATGGTCTTCGCCCTAACCCTCAAAGGGCTCGGCCTGTTCATCTCGCTGGCGCTCTGCATTCTGGCGACGACCATGGCCAGCAGCTACACGAAGTGGATCCCCTCCATCACGCTAGCCCTCGTGCTGTCTCTCGTCTGCGCCTTCCTTTTCGTCTATGCGCTCGGATTGCCCATCCCGATCATCGGGCAATGGCTATCTTTCGGTTACTGGTGGCCTTCGGCTTCCCCCAGCCCGTGAAAATCACCAGCTGAAGAACATTTTTCATGGACTTCTTTTCCAATCTTGAGCTTGGTTTCCAGACGGCACTGAACCCGTGGAACCTGCTGTACTGCTTCATCGGCTGCCTGCTAGGCACAGCTGTCGGGGTCTTGCCGGGTCTCGGGCCGGTGGCAACAATTGCCATGCTTCTGCCGCTGACCTTCAGCCTGTCGCCCGACACGGCGATGATAATGCTGGCCGGCATCTACTACGGTGCGCAATACGGAAGCTCCACCACCGCCATCCTGATCAACCTGCCGGGCGAAGCCGGCTCGATCGTGACCGCGATTGACGGCTACGAGATGGCCAAGCAGGGCAGGGCGGGTCAGGCGTTGGCGGTGGCGGCACTGGGTTCGTTCTTCGCCGGAACGGTCGCAACGCTCATCCTGGCGCTGTTCGCTCCGGTGCTGGCCGGCTTTGCGCTGAAGTTCGGCCCGGCAGAGTATTTCTCCCTGATGGTGCTCGGCCTCGTTGCATCAGTTACGCTTGCGTCAGGTTCGCTGCTCAAGGCGTTCGCGATGATCGTGCTGGGCCTGCTGCTTGGCCTGGTCGGGACCGATGTCGAGAGCGGCACGCTGCGATACACGTTCGGCATACCGAGCTTGGCCGACGGGCTCGATTTCGTCGCGCTCAGCATGGGCGTATTCGGTATCAACGAGATCATCTTCAACATCGAGCATGAGCAGAAGCGCAACGTAATTGTTCGCAAGGTGAGCAAACTCATGTTGACGGCTGCGGAGCTCAAGAGCGTCATAGCCCCGGTCTTGCGAGGGACTGGCATCGGCACCGTGCTTGGGATCTTGCCCGGCGGTGGCGCAGTCCTGGCATCGTTCGCGGCCTATGCGGTCGAGAGCCGTGTCTCGAAAAACCGGTCGCAGTTCGGCAAGGGCGCTATTCAAGGGGTCGCGGCGCCAGAAAGCGCCAACAATGCCGGCGCGCAGACCTCATTCATCCCGATGCTGACGCTCGGCATCCCCTCCAACCCGGTAATGGCGATGATGATCGGCGCGTTGGTTATCCAGGGCATTACACCTGGCCCGAATGTCGCCACTGAGCAGCCGGCCCTGTTCTGGGGTCTGATCGCCTCGATGTGGGTCGGCAATCTGATGCTGGTCCTGCTTAACCTGCCTCTGATTGGCATATGGGTGCGGATGCTGATGGTGCCGTACCACTACCTCGCTCCGGCGATCGTTGCGATTTGCTGCATCGGCGCTTACAGCGTCTACAACGACTCGTTCAGCATCTACACAATGGCCCTGTTCGGCCTCGTCGGCTACATCCTGATCAAGCTCGACTTCGAACCAGCGCCGCTGCTGCTCGGCTTCGTGCTGGGACCGATGCTGGAGGAGAACCTGCGGCGGGCAATGGTGCTTTCCCGTGGCGACCCGACCGTGTTCCTCACCCGGCCCGGCAGCCTCATGCTGATCGTTCTGGCCGCGATACTGTTGGTCCTGGTGCTGTTGCCCAGCATACGCTCGAAGCGCGAGGAAGCGTTTCAGGAGTGACTTCGGGTAGGAGGGAAAAACCGGCGCGTCAGGCATCTCAGCCAGCGATTGAGTCCTTCCAAAAATGGTGTCGCGCAGGTCTTGACAGAGTTGCATGGGAGCTATCCGAATTGCGGACGGTCGACCGACGCGATTGGCAAGTGACGCCGTGGCCAAGGATGAGCGCTGGTGGCATCGTCCGAGACGATGCATCACTTCCCAATCGCGACTGGGGCTAACGCCGTCGTATCATTATCAGAACTGCGTCGCCTCCTGGGCGACTAGTTGGCCCGTTGTCATCGGAACGTTCCCGATCGACGGACTAAGCCACGCAATTGGGAGGATTTATGCCGTATTCGGATTTCAAGGGGAAGGTTGCGATCATAACGGGGGCCGGTGCAGGTATCGGCCTTGCCATTGCTGAAGCGCTTGTCAAGGAAGGGGTGCGTGTTGCTGGCATGGATATCAATCTGGATGGTGTGAGCCGGGTTGAGCAGCGCGTTGGGAAAGACAAGTTCCTTGCCTTGCAGGTCGACATCACTGATCCGGCGAATTGCAAACGGGGCGTGGATGCTGCTGCAGAGCATTTCGGTGGATTGCATGTCCTCATCAACAATGCCGCGCTCGGCATGAACGCCGTGCACCCACGTTACGAGACTCTCCCCTTGCAGATCGAAGACGTCAGCGAAGAACTGTGGAAAAAATTCATGCTGACCAATGTCTGCGGCACGTTCAACATGTCGCGCCAGGTCGTTCCGCGCCTGCGTCCGCAGAAATGGGGCCGCATCATTAACGTCAGCACGAGCTACTTGACCATGATGCGGCCGGGCTTTTCCCCCTACGGACCGTCAAAGGCGGCTCTCGAAGCATGGTCGATGATGCTGTCGCGCGAACTCGATGAATCAGGCATCACCGTCAACGTCGTGTTGCCGGGCGGGCCGGTAGACACGGCCATGGTTCCCGATAGGGATGGCCTTGATCGCGAGACGCTTATCCGCCCCGAGATGATGGCTCCGATGATTCTGGCGCTCTTGACCAGCGAGGGCGACAAAATAACCGGCAAACGCTTCCTCGCGGTCGATTGGGACAATACGACCAGCGACCCGCAGCTTCAGACCCACCGGACCGCGGCCTGGCCGGAGCTAGCCACTCCGCTCGCAGCGTTGGCGCCGAAGAAGGGGTGAATGTCCTCCATGGACTAACCTCCCATGTACAGCGTGGCGGGAGGGGAACAACCAGCCAGACAAGGGATTTGCCTCTTTCCGGCAAGGCAGCTCTCCTCGAGGGAAGGTCGGGTCGTTGACCGGCTTGATGAAGTTCTGAAAACCGCTGAAGCGGGCGCGTGCCCAGTTGGGCAAAAGATGCGTCCGTCATGGCAGACCGCACGGCCTCAACCAGCGGATAAACGATCACCAGAACCAGAAGTATGGCGATCGGCGCCAACAGCAAATAGGGCAGCCCTTCAAAGCTTTGGCGTCGCCTCTTCGAACGAGCTATGTCCCTCCACTCAGCAGTTACTGAAACTTCGCTCAAATGCGCGACCTCCAGCATGCGCGGACACCAGGGCGGTCGAATTCAGCATTGGGATAGTTGGCTGGACGCGGGCTCAGAGCCTTCGATGGGATGGACCTCGTCGCATTCCACGATGTAAGGCGTGAACGCGGAAGACTTGTCGATATCCAAGTGACACAGCCGGTCCGCCCCCGGAGCGGACATCTCAAGACTGGCAAAAGGATGGCGGCGTGATTGGTCCCAGCGTGAGCCTAGGCTGCGAGCTGGTTCTTCACGAATGCACCATCCTTCATGATGGCGGACATGTAGCGGCCTTGACTGCCCAGCGCAGACAGATCCTTCACGGGATCCTTGTCGACCACGAGGAGGTCGGCAAAGGCGCCTGCCGCGATCGTGCCGACCTTGCCTTCCATACGGACGAGTTCGGCGGCGGTAAGGGTTGCCGATTTGATCACCTCGATCGCCGGCAGCGCCTCCGCGCGGATCAGGAACTCTTCGGACTGATAGCTGTGCATCGAGCCCAACACGTCGGTGCCGTAAGCCAGCTTGACGCCGGCTGCCCGCATCGTCTCCAGCGATTCGGGACCTCTTGCGCGCACCCATTTCAGGCGTTCCACAAAGCCGGGATCCAGCTTCAGCGCATCGGCCTCGCGGATCTGCGCTTCATAGGCGGCGATCGTCGGCGTGACGATCGCACCTTGCTTCGCAGCGGTGGCAGCGGTTTGAGGGGTAATAAGTGTCGCGTGTTCGATCGAATGAATACCGCATTCGAGTGCACGTGCGACGGCCTCGTCGGTGTGGGTGTGCACCGACACATACATCTTGGCCTTGTCGGCTTCGTCCTGGAACGCGCGCAGCTCATCCATCGAATAGCCGAGATATGGCCGAGGAAAATGGGAGGATGCCGCGCCGCCATTGGCCATCACCTTGATGAATCTGGCGCCCTTGCGAACCTCGTCGCGAGCGGCACGGCGGCAGTCGTCGACGCCGTCAACGATGCGTCCTACCGAGCCGAGTTGGTCGAGTTGACGGTCGCCACTGATCATGTCGTAGCGCGTCCGATAGTCCGAATGGCCGCCGGTCTGCACCATGGCCTTGCCGCAAATGACCAGGCGAGGACCTTCGATAAGACCCTGCTCTATCGCATGGACCTGAGCCACAGTCGCGCCGCCGAGGTCGCGTACGGTGGTGAAACCGCGATTGAGCATGCCCTTCAATATCCGCACCGAATGATAGGCGACGAGTTCGTTTGGCAGAAACGAGTTTTCGGCCGGATCGGCAACTCCGGAATTGATGTGCACATGGCAATCGATCAGGCCCGGCATCAAAGTCTTCCCGCGCAGATCGAAGCGATGCGCGTTGCTATCCCGGATCGGCTTGTCTGAAACCTCGTCGATAACATTGCCGCTGACGCGGACGAAACGGTCGTGCTCGCCGTCCTCATTGGAGCCGTCAACGATCCGCGCGTTTTCGAATATGTAGGAAGGCATCAGCAGTCTCCTTGTTGGATCGGTGCGCCGCCACGTGCGCCGCGGAATTTGACGGGCGCTACGGTCAGTAGGTTGCCCTGCCGCCGGAAAGATCGAACACCGCGCCGGTGGTAAAGGAATTCTCCTCTGACGCTAGCCAGCAGATCATGGAGGCGGCTTCGCCAAGTTCGAGCATGCGGCCGCGCGGAATCTTGGCAAGCATGTACTCGATGTGTTGCGGTGACTGCTCCATTGCCCCAGGCGTCTTGGCAACCGCCGGAGTGACGCAGTTGACTGCGATGTTCTGCCCTGCGAGTTCCTTGCCCAGTGACTTCGTCAAGGCGATCACGGCTGCCTTCATGGAGCTGTAGGCGACCGCGTTGGGGTTGCCCTCCTTGCCGGCAATGGAGCTGAGGTTGACGATGCGCCCGTAGTTAAGCTCCCGCATATGAGGGACGATGGCGCGGCAGCAGTTGAAAGTCCCTATCAATCCCACACTCAGGACCTGTGCGAAGGCCTCGGGTGGATATTCCCAGGTCGGCATGTTCGGCCCGACCAACGCCGCATTGTTGATCAGTATGTCGATCTTGCCAAACCGTTCCAGCGTGTGTGCAAAGCCCGCTTCCACCGACGCGAGGTCGCCAATGTCAGTCTCAATCCCAAGCACGTCGCGGGTTCGTCCAAGCTGATTGAGAGCCTTTTGCAACGCAGCGCCATCGCGATCCCAGATCGCTATCCTGGCACCGGATGCCAGCATCCGCTCGCTGACTGCGAACCCGATGCCCTGCGCTCCGCCCGTGACAATCGCTACGCGCTGCTCAAGATCATATCGATTCATGGTCGAAGACGCACTCTGATTGAATTATTGATTGAAGCATGTTCCACGGGGGAACCGGTGGCGATTTCGCGACAAGCGCGTGCCAGAACGTATTGACTGCGATGGCCTTTCGCAAAAGACTTCGTTTGGAATGGCTGCTTCGCGATCCGCGATGATGCCCTTGCGACAGTTGCATCCGTGCGGTCAACAGCTATTAGCAGTGACTGGCTGCGTGTTTCGCAGGCCTGACATGGATGGAATATGCCGGAGAGGGGGAGCTACATTGCGTTTTGACCTTCTTTCGCTTCAGCTGTTTGTCGCCGTTTGCGAAGAGCAGAGTATCGCCAAGGCGGCCGATCGCGAGCACATCGCGGCATCGGCGGTGAGCAAGCGGATTTCCGATCTCGAGATACGCCTCAGTACGCCTTTGTTTCACCGCAGCTCGAAGGGACTGGAGCTGACCGCGGCAGCGCAGGCGCTGCTCCACCAC
>NZ_RZPQ01000175.1:0-8963 GCF_003999135.1 Mesorhizobium sp. M7A.F.Ca.CA.004.06.1.1
CGCGAAAATAAACTACGCCACGCCACGCTGCGGTCGATCCCGAGATGTGCATCGTGGGCGATGCGTCATGCCTTTGCCTCCCGGATCGCCCGCAGCGTGGCGTGGCGTAGTTTATTTTCGCGCTTGAGGGTCTTCACGCGTCCGACAAGGCCAGGTTTGATCCATTCGGCATCGGGCTTGTCGGCGCCCCTCGGTGGCGCGCCTTTCCCCTCTTGCACCTTGGCATAGAGGCGTTCGCGCATGGCTTTGGTCAGGGCGATGTTTGCCGAGCCGACGTAGCGGCGTTCCGCATCGCGGGTTGCCATCAAGGCGAGTGGAGCCGAACTGGGCGTTCGCTGCACGCCTGCAACTTCAAAGTCGACTTCCTCATAGCATTTCGTTTTCAGCCACGCTTCGGTGTCGCCTGACCGATAGACGCTGTCAGGCCGCTTCGACACCATGCCCTCTAGGCCCATGCGGTCAACCGCGGCGTAGAAGTCATCCCCGCCGCCATGCACATGGTGGCTGTACTGGATCACGCCCTTGGCAGGCCTGACGAGTTCGAGCAGCTTTTCCCGGCGTGCCAGCAATGGTTCGGGGCGCAGGTCGATGCCGTCATGGTGCAGCAGATCGAAGGCAACGAAGATGATCCGATCCGGCGCCCATCGCATCGCCGACCGCAGCGAATGGAAATCCGACACGCCTTTCTCGTTAAGGACGATTGCCTCGCTGTCGATGATTGCCGACTTCGGAATGGTTGCCGCCGCCTCGACAATCGTCTTGTACGTCGATGACCAGTCGTAGCCCCTTCGCGTGATCGCTCTGGCCTTGCCGTCCTCAACAATCACCTGGGTACGATAGCCGTCATATTTGATTTCGTGAATCCAGTTGTCCCCTGTCGGCGGCACCTCGACAAGCGTGGGGAACATCGGCCGGATGAACTTCAACATACGCTAACTCGGACTGACCGACTTTAAATTAGAAGAGGCTAAAATAGTTGCAAAGGAACGCACCAGACGCTTGGGCAGCTCCGGAGCACCTTGAGGAGCGTTATCTTGATCCAGCGGCTGAAATCGCTGGAGCGCCGCTTGGCCGGCTCAAGGAACGATTCCGCCCTCCCGGTGTTTCAATCCCATGACAAACATCACGAAAGGCCGGGGAATCGCGATGGCGGCCGAAGTCGCCAGTGCCAAGCAGCGCCTCGAACGGGCCGAGCTCGCGATTGAGCGCTCGGAAAAGATGGTGGCCCAAAACATCGAGCGGTCGGGCAGGATTCGGCGTCTGATCGAGGCCACACAAGATCAATAGCCTCCACAAAGGATCCCGTGCGGGCAGAACCAAGCCGGCGCAGGGCCAACTCTGCGACAAGCGCTGGCCACCCTTACGTGGAACCGGCGCCACTTGCGCTGCTCCGCTCAGGAGGACAACCATGCCAGATGACAAAAGCAGGCGTGATTTTCGTGATCGAGACCGCGTTTCGGGCGACGAGGAATACGAGGTCGGCGATCTCGCCAGCAAATTCCAGCTTACTGGTGGAGCATATTCGGCCCTTCGCGAACCACAGGGACGCCAAACACAACCGGGTGAAGTCGGTGCGCACAGTTCACCATTCATTTACAATATTAGCGGAGGTTGAAACTCGGACATGCTAGGTAGCTCGTACATGCCCTTAGCCTCGGTGCAGATCCAGCGCCGGGGCTTTTCTGTTTCGCGGCTGGGTAGGCCTGTCCGCACTCCTGCTTGACTGCGCGGACTGCGAGAACAACGCCTCGCGGGTTCCCAATCCTTGCAAACAGTTAGATCCGGGAGCTAAGTGCGGCATAGGCTGGTAGGGCAGGAGACCAGAGCGATCTTTCGAAGAACGAAGCCGTCCTCTCTCACGAATCGGCTGCTTGAACGTACACTTTCCATAGAAACCTCCCTTCTGACCGCTGAGCAGGTTGCCGCTTCGCAAGTACTCTCGGCACAGAGAAAAATATTGGAGGGTTTTATCCGAGCTTGACGCATCAAGGAACTCAAAGGGGTTGTCTCTCAGGCCACCCTACGCAACATTAGCGGTTGCTATTGCGTTCGCCAATTCTTCTTCTGTAAACGGCTTGCTGAGAATCTTGATGTCGCGAGTCCCCGGGAGTTCGGCGTAGCCCGTTGCTATAATGACGGGTACGTGCGGCCACTGGACTTTGATCGTATTCGATAGCTGCAGGCCCGTCATTTTCGGCATAGCATGATCCGTTATAACGAGGTCGAACGGGTGCTCCTCCAAAAGCCTGAGGGCTGCCGCCGCAGAATGCGCCTCCGCGACAGTATGGCCGAGATCCTCGAGCATTGCCGCGGTATTCAAAAGGACCAGGGCATCGTCATCCACTGCCAGGATCCGCAGCGACGCCGTCTCAATGGCTTCCTCGGCAAGAACATCCGGCCCGCGCGCGACTTCCGAGCTCGCGGTGGCGACCGGCAGCCACAGTTCCGCCGTCGTCCCTGCTCCCTTGCGGCTCCTAAGCGTCAGGCGCCCGCCCATTTGTTCTGTCATCCCATGTACCATAGACAGACCGAGACCCGTGCCTTTGCCAACGCCTTTTGTGGTGAAGAACGGTTCTGTCGCCCGAGCTAGTGTTTCTTCGTCCATTCCTTCGCCAGCGTCTGCTACCGAGAGGCAGACGTATGGGCCTGGGGCCAAGCCTGCCTCTTTGCTTTCGCCGACCTGTTCCATCCGAGTGGAGATGACGATCGTTCCGCCGTCAGGCATCGCATCCCTGGCATTGACGCACAGATTGAGCAATGCGAGTTCGATTTGACTTTCATCCACCATCACATGATCGAGCGAGAGCGGAAATTTGGTCTCGATAGTCGCTCTTGAGCCCAGCGATCGCTCCAAGAGCTCCTTCATTCCATGTATGAGCTCAATCAAATCGACAGGCTTCGGATCGAGTTGCTGCCGCCGCGCGAAAGCCAGCATGCGCTGCGTCAACGACGCTCCCCGTCGCGCCCCGAGCACGGCATTATCCAGAAGACGCAGCAATTGTGGATCGTCAGGTAGCCGTTTGCGCAGCAGCTCAAGACTACCCAGAACCGCCATCAGCAGATTGTTGAAGTCGTGAGCGACACCGCCCGTCAGCTTACCGATCGCATCCATTTTTTGTGACTGGAAAAGGGCTTCGCGTGCCTGATCCAATGACTCCTGCGCCTTCTTCCGTTCCGTTATGTCCCGCGTAACCTTCGCGAAACCCAGGAGTTCGCCATCCTCGTGCCGAATGGCGTCGATGACCACATGGGACCAGAACGCAGTACCGTCTTTGCGTATCCGCCAGCCCTCGCGCTCAACTCGCCCCTCGCGAGCAGCGATTTCCAAGGCGCTTTGCGGAGTGCCTCGCTCGCGATCCTCGGGCGTGTAGAACTGCGAGAAGTGCTTGCCGACTATTTCGTCGGCCGAGTAACCTTTGATGCGTTCTGCACCCGAGTTCCAGCTCGTGATTACGCCTTCAGGATCAAGCATATAGATCGCGTAGTCCGTCACGCCCTGAACCAGGCGCTGGAACTGCTCCTGACCTCTCCGGATTTCATCCTCCGCTTTCTTGCGCTCGGTAAGATCACGGGTGACTTTTGCGAAGCCGGTTAATTTGCCGCTTGGATCGAATATAGGATCAACCACAACATGAGCCCAGAAACGGCTCCCGTCGCGACGCACTCTCCAGCCCTCGGTTTCAAATTTGCCATTGCGGGCTGCTGTCTCCAGAGTCCGCGATGGAAGACCAGCTTCGCGATCTTCCTGCGTGTAGAAGCACGAGAAATGCTGACCGATGATCTCGCTCGCGGAATAGCCTTTGAACCGCTCTGCCCCCGCGTTCCAACTCGTCACGGTTCCCGAACGGTTCAACATATAGATCGCATAATCGGTAACGGCCTCGACGAGAACGCGGTAGCGATCCTCATCGGCTTTATCGACGGTCCCTTGAATCATACCCCATCCGTTCATCTGTCAACTTCATGAAACTGCTGGCGTCTCGGATGGTTCCACAGACGAGGGGAAGGCGTGCGTCCTTATGTGGCACAGGCCGTGATTGCCGTGGCCTGCAACGAGCTACTTGCCTGACGGCGGCGCGGCCATTACAGAAACTGGAATTCCAGATACTGGGGTCGGGCCGCCGGTCGGTCTACCCAGGTTCTACTTCGAACCTATGATTATGGCGGCTTACGATTCCTGTTTGGAGACGAGGGCGGAATGACCGAGCGAAAGAAGCAGCCCGTTGTAAGTTCCGGCATTGCCGGCTTGGACGAAATTCTTCGCGGTGGATTGCCCGCTTCCAACTTCTACATCGTGCAAGGCGATCCAGGCGCAGGCAAGACGACCGCGGCCTTGCAGTTCCTGCGCGCCGGTGTGGCAGCCGGTGAACGCTGCATCTATGTCAGCCTTTCGCAAACCGCCGCCGAACTGCAGGCGATTGCGTCTTCACACGGCTGGACGCTTGATGGGATTCGTGTTGAGGAATTGTCCGCTTCGGAGACCCTGAGTGGCGCGGCCGATCAGACGATTTTCCAGACTGCCGACCTTCGATTGGATGAAACGCGCAAGGCGATTGAACGCGCGATCGAAGAACACAAACCCCACAGGCTTGTTTATGACTCGCTGCTCGAGATCCGGCTGATTACCGGTGACACACCGAGGTTCCGGCGCGAACTGATTGGCTTCAAGGCCTTCCTTGCCAAACGGGGCATTGTGGCGGTGTTGCTCGACACCCAGACCAGCGGAGGCGATCACAACGGCGAGGAAATCGAGGGCATTGCCCACGGCGTGATCCGGCTTGATAAATCTCTCGAGGACTACGGCGGCGTGCGCCGGCGCATTGAAGTCAGCAAGATGCGCGGCGTGCCGTTTGCTGACGGTTATCACGATATGGCCATTCGCGAGGGCGAGGGCGTTGTGGTGTTTCCGAGGATTGTGCCAGGGTCGCCTCCCGAAGTGACCAAGCCGCAACTGATCAAGTCAGGGGTAGACGCTCTCGACGAGATGTTCGGCGGCGGCCAGGAATCGGGAACCATAACGCTCGTGATTGGTCAGTCGGGAACAGGCAAGTCGACGATGTCTTCGCTTTACGCCACTGCCGCGCTTCAGCGCCGCGAAAGCGTGGCCCTGTTCCTGTTTGAGGAGCGACTGGAGACTTTCTTTCGCCGGTCCGAGGGCCTTGGGATGGATCTTCGGCAGTTCCACAAGGATGGCCAACTTGTCATCTACGATTTTAGTCCCAACGAAATCTCGCCTGGGGAGTTCGGCCAGATTGTGCAGCAAGTCGTCAGTCGCAACAATACCCGGGTTGTCGTGATTGACAGCTTCACCGGCTATCTGAATTCTCTTCCCCACCGGGAAAAGGCGGTTCTGGACATCCAGTCTCTCCTGAAACATCTCGCGCGCGCTGACGTGCTGACCATGCTCATTGTCGCCCAGCATGGTTTGCTCGGGCAGAACGTTGGGATCGACGTGGACGTTAGTTTTCTCGGCGACACCGTGCTTCTGCTGCGCATGTCCGAGCATGAGGGCCGTTTGAGGCGCAACATCACGGTCGTCAAGAAGCGCCACGGCCCGCACGATCTCGATGTCCGGGAACTGTTCATCGCGAGTTCCGGCGTTTCCGTCGTTTCCTACAATCCTCTGCCCGAGACGTGAACGACGTCGAGCGAAACGGGCTGGGAACACTGGATTGGGTGCTGATCTTGGCGCCTTACCGCAAGGATGCTGGTTACACCGCTTCCCTGCTGCAAGAACGTGGTCTACGGGCTCTAGCGGCGAGTCCCGAGGACTTAGAGGGTTTGCTTGCGCTATCCCCTGGAGTGCTGGTTGTTACTCACGAAGCCTTGAATCCTCAGGCTATCGCAACGGTTGAAAGTTTCCTTCAGGCGCAGCCGAATTGGTCGGAAATTCCAATCGTTGTTTTGTTGGACCGCGCGGCACAGCAGTCACGCATCCAAGCGGCGCTGAGTGCTGCTTGGCCACGTTCGCGTCAGATATACTATCAGCGTCCCGTGGCTGCGCTCGAACTGATAAGCGGAATCCAGTCGGCACTCCTCACCAGAATTCGCCAGCGCGACGTGCGTGACTATCTTGAGCGGGAGACGGAACTACGCCTTGAACTAAATCATCGAGTGAAAAACATCCTGGCGACCGTCATATCCATCTTCGATATGACCAGGCGCGGCGCGATCTCGGCAGAGGGACTTGCAGAAGACTTCAAAGGGAGATTGAGAGCCTTGTCGGATGTTCATTCTGCAGTTTTTGCTGCCGGTGGCGAGACAGTGGCCTTAACGAATGTAGCAAAATCGGTCCTCGCGCCATACCTTTCCAAGGATCAAACTGCCATCACGATCGAAGGACCCGAGGTGCTGCTTTCGCGCGATGCCGGTACAACTCTCGCCCTCTCGCTTCATGAACTGGCAACAAACGCCATCAAATATGGCGGCTTGTCCCGCCCCGAAGGCAGAATACGCCTGGAATGGAATATTGAGTCGAACTCGGAACCATTGCTGTCGTTGAGATGGACCGAAACAGGAGGACCAACCGTAGTCGAACCCTCGCGAGTGGGATATGGGACGCGCTACATGCGCGCTGCATTGACGAGTCTGTTCGGACAGGCTCCCGATCTCGACTTTGCGCCGGAGGGACTGCGTTTCTCGATCCGCGGCCTGCTCTCCCGCCTTGCATCCGATGGTCGGCTCGGCTGATTGCGGCAGCGCCTGCCATTGGGCAGCGGAAGTTCCAAACAGTATCGTGATTGCCAAGCCCTTTCTTCTACCGCAGATCATCAGCAGGAGCCCGCCACCGGGCGCCGCTCGCGAAGGAGCGACGCACCTTGCCAAGGAACTGGCAAGGGCGCTGCTTGCATCTGTGTCCGCCGAAAATCGGGGCCGCCTGCTTGGAGTTTTGCTGTTGGCGCGTTTCTCAGGAAACGGCCTATAGGTGCCCCTCTGGGCCGCCGGGAAATCACATAAGCGCATTGTCAGGCGTTCGCCCGCCTTGATCTGCCGTCGAAGCGATCCTGAAGTTCCTCTTTCGGCACGGGTCGAATTGACTCACGAGGAACCTTTGCTTTGGCTCACTTCGCCGGCACGCAAGGGCGGAGCACATTGGCGAACCGGCGCTCTGACGGAGCGGGCATGACCTTACCCCGCTGCCAACCATTTGCGCGATTGCACAAACGCCGTGAAAGCCTTGGCCTCCATTGGGCGTCCAAAAACATAGCCCTGCAGGATATCGCAGCCTAGTTCCTTCAGGATGCGGGCGTGGTCGTTCGTCTCGACACCCTCGGCAATGACTTCGATGCCCAGCGATTTGCCGATCTCAATGATGGACGAGACCAGTTGACGCTGCGGGATCGACTGGGTGACGGGCGTGATCAGTTGACGGTCGATCTTGAGCCGGCGCGGCTGCAGCTTGAGCAGGGACACTATCGAAGCATGGCCGGTGCCGAAGTCATCGATCTCGATGTCGATGCCGAGTTCCTTTATGTGCTCCAGGTTCCACGTGACCAGGTCGTCATTATCATCGAGGAAGATGGACTCGACCAACTCAAACGAAAGGGTTCCTTTCTTGATGGCAAGCTTGCGCAAGCCATGGATCAGATCCTTGTCCTCCAAGCGCTTGGCGGAGACATTGACCGAGACGTGCGGGATGTTGAGACCGCTGCTCGACCAGTGCTCGAAGTTCTCTAGCGCCTGTTCCAGGACAGCGCGATCGATGACTGCCACGACGTTGAGTTCTTCGGCCACTTTAAGATAACTTTGGGGGGCCAGGATGCCGCGTGTTGGATGCTTCCAGCGCGACAACGCCTCTACTCCGACGATCTCAAGCGTGCGGGCGTCGAACTGCGGCTGATAGTATGTTGTGAATTCGGCGCGCTCCAGCCCGCCCAGGATTTCGTCGGCAATTTGCTTGGTCCGCACGATCTCGCTTTGCAGCTCTTCGTCAAAGAACTCGTGGCGATTGCGACCACGGCGTTTGGCCCGGTAAAGGGCGAGATCGGCGTTGACCAGCAGTTGCCTGGGTTCGGTTCCGGCGGCGATTCCGATGCTCACTCCGAACCGGCACGGATTGCCCAGAAAATCGACCGGCCGGCGCATCTGCGTGATGATGCGGTCGGCGAGCGCGGAAAGTTGTTTGTCATCACGCCCATGGCTCACCACAACGAACTCGTCACCGCCGATGCGTGCAACAAAATCACCGGGAGTCGTGTTGACCTTGATGACCTTGGAGGCGTGCACCAGCATAGCGTCACCTGCTGCGTGGCCCAGCGTATCATTGATCTGCTTGAAGCGGTCGAGGTCCAGATGCAGCAGTGCCGTACGGGTATCCTTTTCCCCGTTTTCGGCAAGCAACTCATCGAGATAGCGACGGTTGGGCAGACCCGTCAGCGGGTCATGCAGAGCCACATGCTCGACACGCGCTTTGGCGACCTCAAGTTCGGCATTTTTCGATTCTGACAGCTGGCGCTCTCGCATGAGCGTCTCGTTGAGCAGCACGTCGCTGGTCACGTCCCACTCGGCGCCAATCATCTTTGGCGTGCCGCCGATGTCCTGGAAGAAGGCTGCGCGCGTGCGCACGTGGCGCGTGCCGCCCTCCGCAAGCAGGACTCGGTATTGCGAGGAATAGGGTCCTTTCCTCTCTGCGGCCGACTCGAACTCCTGGCGCGCCCGGTTGAAATCGTCGGGATGAATGGCCGAAGCCCAGTCGTCATAGCCGCGCGGTTTGCCATCGGCTGGCTTGCCGTAGATTTGGTTGACGCGGTGATCCCATAGCAGCTCTTTTGTGGCCAGGTCGTGCTCCCACACGCCGATCCCAGAAGCTTCCAAAGCCAGCTCAAGACGGCCGGACAAGCGTCTGAGCTCGGCATAGTTTTTCTGTCTCTCGCCAAACAGCCGCCCGGCCACCAGGATCGGCAGCACCACCAGCGCGCCGGCAAAGCCTATGAGCCCCCGCAAAATCCAGGCATTCTTTGGAG
>NZ_RZPQ01000176.1:0-8916 GCF_003999135.1 Mesorhizobium sp. M7A.F.Ca.CA.004.06.1.1
CGCCTTGACCCTGTCGGCCATGGTGAAGATGACGTTGTAGAAGGCTGCCGAGCCGTCCGGCGAGATGTTGCCGGTCAACGACACCACCTTGTGCTGCGGGCATTCCATCGGCGGCAACTGCTCGATCGCCGCCTTCAGCGTGCGCCCGGTGCCGATCGCCATGACGATCGGGGTCGGTGACCGCAGCCGCCGCTCGATCTCGGCGGCAGCCGCTTCGGCGATGCCGATCGTGGTCGAGGACGAATTGGGGTCGCTCGGCACCACCTCGACCAGATCGAGCGCAAAGCGCGATCTCAGCCGTGCCGCCAGATCGAGGCAGTTGGCGATCGGATGGTCGACGCGAACCTTGATCAAGCCCTCCGACACCGCCAGCGATACCAGCCGCTGCGCCGTTTGCCGCGAAATGCCGAGCGTCGAAGCGATCTGGTCCTGTGTGTTGCCGGCAACATAATAAAGCCAGCCGGCGCGCGCCGCATCGTCCAGCCTGTTGCTGCCACCATCCTGCCGGCTATTCAAAGTCCTGCCTCCCGAGACCGCCGGTCATGAGAGCGGCCCATGCCCACTTTCGCAGGGAACGGCCTGCTGCGCAATTGTCAATCTCGGGAGCAATTGCTTGCTGTCGATCGGCGTAGGCACGGCCCAGTTTTTTGCCTGTGTCGCCAAAGAGACTTGGCCGCGGTCCCGGCAGGCGGCAGGTTCTTGTGCTCCGAAGGTTTATCTCCCGGCTCAAACCCTTTAAGGGATGGCAAAAAGGAGCCTCACATGATGCCGAAAGCGGTTTTCTGGGACATGGACGGCACGCTGGTCGACAGCGAACCGCTGCACGAAGCAGCCCTGATGGCGGCGATGCGCAATGTCGGCCTTGTCCCGCCGGACGATCTGCATGAGCGCGTGCTCGGTGTCGCCGCCTGGCCGGTCTACGAGATGATGCGCGACGAGTTCGGCCTGGACCTGCCTTTCGACGACTGGATCGTGCGCAAATACGAGCATTATCTGCCGTTGGTCGAGGGGCTGAAGCCGCGCCCGGGCGCGATCGAGATATTCAACGAGCTGCGTGCAAGAGGCATCCAGCAGGCCGTGGTCTCGAATTCGGACCGGATGATCGTCGACGCCAATCTGAGCATGGTCGGCCTGATCTACCCCGGCATGAAGACGATCAGCCGCAACGATGTGCGCGAAGGCAAGCCGCATGCCGAGCCGTTCCTGCGCGCCGCCTATCTGGCCGATGTCGACCCTACGCACGCCGTGGCGATCGACGACAGCTGGCCGGGCGCCATGGCGGGACTGGCGGCGGGCATGAAAACGATCTTCTGGCCGGAAAAGCCGATGGAAGGCCCGCCCGGCGCCGTCGTCATCAACAGCGCCGAGGAATTGCGGACTGAACTGGGGCTTTAAGCTTGGGGAAAGTGGGTGGCTCTTCCTGCGACGTCGATGATTGGCGAAACCGGCGAATAAGAGCGTCCTTCTCCCCGTCACTATACGGGGAGAAGTGCCCGGCAGGGCGATGAGGGGCGGCGCCGCGATTGACAATGAAGGCGCTTTCCATGGCGTATTGAGATCACGGTCAGGCCGAGTTTTGGTTCGTCCCACACTTTCGGGGCTTGCGCCGCCCCTCATCCGCCTGCCGGCACCTTCTCCCCGTATAGTGACGGGGAGAAGGGTCCTCAATTCCGGTAAACCGGTTCCTGCTCGTCGAGGATCGCCTTCAACTCGCTGAGATGGCGTTCGGCCTGGCCGGGATAGTCGTCCATCTCGCTCGCGGCCTTTTCTGCGATCGCGTCGGAAAGCGTGCGCAGCGGGCGGCCGGTCCACAGCGCCTTGATGTAGGTCTCGGCGGCGCGTTCGAAATAGAACATGCGGTTGAAGGCATCGGCGACCGTGTCGCCGATGACCAGCACGCCGTGATTGCCCATCACCATCACCTTGACCTTGGGATCGACGAGAAGCTGCGAGCAGCGCTCGCCCTCCTCCTCGAAGGCCAGCCCGCCATAATGCGCGTCCACGACATGGCGATTGAAGAACATCGCTGAATTCTGGTCGATCGGCGGCAGTGTCGAGTCAGCGAGCGATGCCAGCACCGTGGCGTGGATCGAATGGACATGCATGACACAGCGCGCGTGGCGCACATTGCGATGGATGGCGCCATGCAGTCCCCACGCCGTTGGGTCGGGCGCATCGGGGCCGGAGAGCGTTTCTGGATCGTTGGCATCGATCATCAGAAGGTCGCTCGCCTTGATGCGCGAGAAATGCACCTGGTTGGGGTTCATCAGGAACTGTGTCCCGCCATCATTGACGGCCAGCGAGAAGTGATTGGCCACCGCCTCATGCATGTTGAGCCGTGCCGTCCAGCGGAAGGCGCAGGCAAGATCGACGCGCTCCTCATAGTAGGGCAGGTTGGTCAGCGTTTCCTTTTGCAGACGGGCAAGGCTCATCCTAAAATCCTCCGGTTTCGGCAAGAATGCCGTGGCCAGCCCATGTCCGCAACCGGTTTTGGTTGGTGCAGGGATAGCTGTCTCACGCTGCCGTGCTGGCAGCGGCACCGCTGGCCCGCAGGCCGCCATGCTCGATGATGAAATCGATCACCTCCTGCAGCCCCTTGCCGCGCGACAGGTCGGTGAAGCCGAACGGCCGTTTTCCGCGCATGCGGCCGGCGTCGCTCTCCATGACATCGAGATTGACGTTTACGTAAGGAGCAAGATCGCTCTTGTTGATCACCAGGAAATCGGAGCGGGTGATCGCCGGCCCGCCCTTGCGCGGAATCTCCTCGCCCTGGCAAACCGAGATGACATAGAGCGTCAGGTCGGCGAGGTCAGGCGAGAAGGTCGCGGCAAGATTGTCGCCGCCGGATTCGATGAAGACGATGTCGAGATCCGGGAATTTCCTGTTCATTTCGGCGATTGCCTGCAGATTGATCGACGCATCCTCGCGGATGGCGGTGTGCGGGCAGCCGCCGGTCTCGACACCCATGATGCGGTCCTCGGGCAGTGCCTGCAGCCGCGCCAGCATCATGGCGTCTTCCTTGGTGTAGATGTCGTTGGTGACGACGGCGATGGAAAACTCGTCGCGCAACGCCTTGCACAGTTTTTCGGTCAGCGTCGTCTTGCCCGAACCGACCGGGCCGCCAATGCCGATGCGCAGCGGGCCATTTGTCTGTGTCATGTCGGAAACTCCGTGATGGCGAGGATGGCAAAGCCGAGCCCGATCAACAGGCAGAGCGGCGAATAATAGCGGACATCGAGCCGCGCGAAAGGTTGTTCCGGCGCCAGCCGCCGCCACCATGGCGTGAAGCCGGCTATGCCGCGACCCAGGAACACTAGGCCGATGAGCAGCGAAGTGGCGGCGAGGCCCTGCTTTGGGAAGGGTGAAGCAAAGACGCCTTCGAGCGCCAGCGGCCATAGTGTCGCCAGGCACAGGCACGCGGCAACGGCGAAACTGGCGAACGGCGACGGCATCTCATCGACACCGCGAAAACCGACCACGGCGCGAGCGCACGAGGCCGCATCCCGGCCCGGCCAGATGCCGCCAAGACCCCAATAGACATGCAGCGCGGTGATCAGCAGCAGAACAAGGGAGAGCGCGAAGGCGAGAAAAGTCATGAGCGGAACAGCCGCGAATACTGGGTTTCGTGCTTCATCGCCATGACATCGGAGACGAAGGCGCAGCCACCGAGATCGTCCAGTGTCGAGCGCGCGGCGCGGGCTGCGGTCGTCAGCGCCAGCGGCTCGAAGCCGGCTAACAACGTGGTCGCGCCGCTCTGGCCGACGATGCCAAGCCGGATCGCCGCCTGGGCGAGGTTGGAGAAGAAGGTTTGCAGGAAGGCTGACAGCGCATCCTGAAGCGCAATTGAATTGCCGCCGGCAACAGCGCCGACGGCGACGCAATAGGCGCATTCAGCCGGCAGCCGTTTCAGCACCGGATTTGGCCAGGCTGCCGCCGCTTTGAGGAAGGCCGCACCCTGCAGCATGGTTTCGGTATGGCGTTCGCGCGAGCCGGCCAGCGCCTCGGCGAGTGCCGCCACTTCATCGAGATCACCGGCGTGGCGTGCGCGGCGCCAACTCTCGGCGAACAGCACGGCGTCGTTCCAGCCCGAACCGATCTCGACAAGCGTTTCCAGCCAGCCGGCCAGGCTCCCGGCATCGGCAACCAGCCCGTCATGCACCGCGCGCTCGAGACCATGGCTGTAGGAAAAGCCGCCGACCGGAAAGGCAGGCGACAGCCACGCCATCAGCCGCAGCAGGGCGATGTTCGAAGGCTGGTCAGCCATGATCGTGGTGATGGCCGGCGTGACTGTGCGAATGGGTATGCGCTTCGTCATGAGAATGGCTGTGCGCTTCGGCGTGGCTGTGGGCATGCGCATGGCCGTGATCGTGGCTTTGCCCGCCATGCCCGGAATAGGCGCCGCGCACCGGCTTGAACGGTTCGGAAACGTCGGCCACCGTGGCGCCGAGCCCCTCCAGCATCGCCTTGATAACATGGTCCCGCAGGATGAGGATGCGACCGGCCTCGATGCTTGCTGCGAGATGGCGGTTGCCGATGTGCCAGGCGAGCTCGGCCAGATGCACGCCGTCGCGGGCGCGGATGTCATAGACCTCTTCCGGCGCCGCGATGATCTCGACATGGCCGCCATCCTCCAGCACCAGCCGGTCGCCATCGTTCAAGGCGACGGGTTCGGGCAGGTCGACCAGCACCTTGCTGCCGTCGGCAAGCTCGATGGCGCGGCGGCGCAAATGCCGCTCGTCATGGGCGAGAATGGCCCGGCCGGACGGTAGCGTGGTTCCGGCGTTGCCGGCGGACAGTACGGAGACGGCCCGCGGGAATTTGGTGAAGTCGGTGTTGAGGTTGAGCTTCATTTCATGGATCCCCCATTTGCTTGCGCCCGTGCACGGGCGGGCCGTGCCAGCACGCGGTCGAAATAGGCGTTGACGCGCTCGGAGTCGATCGGGAATCGGCCGGCGCGAGCCCAGCCGCCCATGTCGCCGAGCAGCACATCGACAGCGGAAAACCGATCGCCGAGCGCAAACGGTTTGTCGCCCAGCCGCCGCTCCAGCGCCTTCAGTTCCGAGGCAAAATCGTAAGCCGCCGCAGGACCGACATCGACGCGCACATCCCTAGGCAGCAGGAAGCGATGGCGCAATTTGTTCCACAGCGGCGCTTCCAACTCGCTCTGGGCAAAATGCATCCAGGAATCCATCTCGGCACGGCCCGCGACGCCCGGGTTGGCGCCCATGTCCTTGTCGGCATGCTTGTCGGCTAGATAAACGCAGATCGCCGCCGAATCCGTCACCGTCAGCTCGCCGTCGATGAGGATCGGCACCTTGCCCGATGGGTTGAGCGCATAGGCTTCCGGTGAGCGCAGATGAACCTCGACCAATTCATAAGGCTGCCCGAGCTCCTCGAGCATCCAGAGAACGCGGCTGACCCGGGATCCGCGCGATCCAACGGCCTTGTACATGTCGAACCCTGCCTTTCTCCAACAAGCTAGACCATCGCGTTCGTTCAGACGATGGTGTCGAAGAGCCGCAGGATGAACGATATCTGGTAGATAAGCGCCGCCGTGACGAAGGCGATGTGGAAGCGGCGGTCGCGCACCAGGATCGCGATGATGCAGAGCGCGACGAAGACCGGCGTGCGGAACAGATACTCGCTGCCGAAGCGGGCGAAATGCTCCGGCCCCTTCAGCAGCGTGTCGACCACGTCGAGCAGGTAGGTCGCAGCCAGCAGGCCGAAGAACCACGCACGGCGCGAATAGAAGAAATCCTCGTAGCTGGTGTAGTCCAGCATCGAATCGGGAAACAAAAGCGCACACAGCAGGAACAGCGTGATCGCGTAGAAGATGATGAACAGGTACTTGCCGAAGGTCCAGGTTTCGATGGCGTAGAGGCCGAACTCCCACCACCAGAAATGCACCAGCATCAGGAGCACCGAGACGACCCAGGCCAGATGCACGGGATAGAGCTTGTACTGGCCGGGATGCTGGACGATGCGCGCCACCCCCGACAGCAGGCGGGCGACGCCAAGCCCGATCACCATGCCCATGACGATGCGGATGTGCGGGAAGATGTCGTGGGCGGAAGCGATTTCGGTGGCCATTCGTGTGTCTTACCAGCTGCTTCGACAATTTCGGCTAATCATACCAAAGCCACAGCTTTCGGTAGCCGGCCGGAACTTCAATCTGCTCGGCGGGCAGGTGATCGACATCTCCTTCCCAGGTTTCGTCCGGCTCGAAGCCTGATGGCAGCCAGCCAATCACATGTTCTTCGCTGGCGCGCGTTGTAATGACGACTTTGTCAGAGAATGGCCATTCTCCATCATCGCACTGCACGATCGCTATCCGGACATCGTGAACTTCGGGCTTTTTCCGTATCGACTGAAATGTAGCCAGAACCGTATCATTGTTCGGTGCCTCCGGGCTGTTGCACAGCAATCCGGCTTCGCCTTGAGCCCCATCGAAATATTCTTCCAATGTAACAAGCGGCATGGAGAGTGGGGCAATGCCGCCGTTGTATTTTTGCAGCGCGCCCATCCTCGAAATTAAGGCAAGTTTCTTTTGCTCGTCCATGATGGGTCCGATACGTCGTGGGCGCAGCAATCCTAAAACAGAAAATACCTCTGCGCCATCGGCAGCACGGTAGCCGGCTCGCAGGTGAGCAATTCCCCGTCGGCACGCACCTCGTAGGTTTCCGGATCGACCTCGACATGCGGCGTGGCGTCGTTGAGCACCATCGAATGCTTGCCGATGCCGCCGCGGGTGTTCTCGACGGCGACGAACTGCTTGTCGACACCGAGCCTGCCGTGCAGGCCTGATTCGAGCGCGGCTTTTGAAACGAAGGTCACCGACGAGTTGGTCCTGGCCTTGCCATAGGCGCCGAACATCGGCCGGTAGTGCATCGGCTGCGGCGTCGGGATCGAGGCGTTGGGGTCGCCCATGGGCGCTGCGGCGATCATGCCGCCGATCAGCACCATGTCCGGCTTGACGCCGAAGAAGGCCGGGTTCCACAGCACCAGGTCGGCGCGCTTGCCGACCGCGATCGAGCCGATGTCTTTCGACAGCCCATGCGCGATGGCCGGGTTGATCGTGTATTTGGCGATGTAGCGGCGGACGCGGAAATTGTCGTTGTTGCCGGTCTCCTGCGGCAGCGAGCCGCGCTGGCGCTTCATCTTGTCGGCGGTCTGCCAGGTGCGGATCGCGACTTCGCCGACACGGCCCATGGCCTGCGAATCCGACGAGATGATCGAGAAGGCGCCGATGTCGTGCAAAATGTCTTCCGCCGCGATGGTCTCCTTGCGGATGCGGCTTTCGGCAAAGGCGATGTCCTCAGGGATCGACGGCGACAAATGATGGCAGACCATCAGCATGTCGAGATGCTCGGCCAGCGTGTTGACCGTGTAGGGCCGCGTCGGGTTGGTCGAGGACGGGATGACGTTGGGCAGGCCGCAGACCTTGATGATGTCAGGTGCGTGGCCGCCGCCGGCACCCTCGGTGTGGAAGGCATGAATGGTGCGGCCTTTGATGGCGGCGACCGTGTTCTCGACAAAGCCGGATTCGTTCAGCGTATCGGTATGGATCATCACCTGCACGTCGTAGTCGTCGGCGACCGACAGGCAGCAATCAATGGCCGCCGGCGTCGTGCCCCAGTCTTCGTGCAGCTTCAGCGAGCAGGCGCCGCCCAGCACCATTTCCTCAAGCGCGGCGGGCAGGGAGGCATTGCCCTTGCCCGACAGGCCGATGTTCATCGGGAAGGCATCGAAGGACTGGATCATGCGGGCCATGTGCCATGGCCCCGGCGTACAGGTGGTGGCCAGCGTGCCGTGCGCCGGACCGGTGCCGCCGCCGAGCATGGTGGTGATGCCTGACATCAGCGCTTCCTCGATCTGCTGCGGGCAGATGAAGTGGATATGCGCGTCGAAGCCGCCTGCGGTCAGGATCTTGCCCTCGCCGGCGATGATCTCGGTGCCGGGACCAATGATGATGGTGACGCCATCCTGCGTGTCCGGATTGCCGGCCTTGCCGATGGCCGCGATGCGGCCGTCGCGAAGCCCGATATCGGCCTTGAAGATGCCTGCGCTGGCATCGATCACCAGTGCGTTGGTGATCACCGTGTCGACGGCGCCCTGGGCTCTGGAAACCTGGCTCTGGCCCATGCCGTCGCGGATCACCTTGCCGCCGCCGAATTTCACCTCTTCGCCATGGATGGTGAGATCCTTCTCGACCTCGATGAACAGTTCGGTGTCGGCAAGGCGCACTTTGTCGCCGACCGTCGGGCCATACATCTGCGCGTAGGCGGCGCGGGTAATTCTGGCCATCAGCGATTGCTCCCGAAATGCGGTTTGCCGAAATGCGGTTGGATTGAAGCGCGGCTGCACATTGCTGCCATCCTATGGTCACGCAATGACCCGCTGGGCGACACCTTCTGATCCCATTTGGCGGTTGAGGTTAGGGGGTCACCCCAGACCGACCGTTTGCCAATCGATGGAAAGGAAAATCCATGCGCAAAACGATAATTCTTGCCGCAGCTGCCAGCCTGATGCTGGCTGGCGCCGCCAGTGCCCAGCAGCAACCCGCGCCACAGCCCACTCCGGCGCCGGCAACGCCTGCTCCAGCCACGCCCCAGGCTCAGCCGGCGGTGCCGACGATCCAGAGCGTCAACATCGTCGACATCACGGAGCTGCCAAAGGACACCCAGACGCAGGTCAACCAGGTGATCGCCCAGCGCGGCGATGACGGCTTGAAGAAACTGCGCAGCTCGATCGACGCCACGCCCAAGGTGAAGTCGGCGCTGGAGGCCAAGGGAATGACCTCGGCGCAGGTGGTCGCGGCCAGTATGGAACCCAATGGCGCACTGACCCTGATCACCAAGAAGGCGAGCTGACGCCACGGCACGGCGGGCCTGCATCCCCCCGGCCGGCCGCCTCGGG
>NZ_RZPQ01000177.1:0-8913 GCF_003999135.1 Mesorhizobium sp. M7A.F.Ca.CA.004.06.1.1
CAACCATTCGGGTCGGGCCTCCGCCTCGAGAAAGAAGATCAGATCGCCGTAAAATCGGACTGTGTCAGCGCCGCCGTCGTGAATGTCGGTGACAAAAAGGCCGACACGATCTGTGCTTTTGCTAGGCTAGACATCAGGCTTCTCTTATTTTCCGACCAACCTCACATCGACGGGGTAGATCCCGCTTTCGTTCGCGATGATCGGGTTGATGTCGAGTTCTGAGAGATTTTCCATCCTCATGACCGCGAGGGAGACGGACGAGATAAATTCGGCAAGGGACCGCTTGTCGACTGGCCGATAGTTTCTGAAACCATCGAGGATCTTCGCAACACCCGTCTCGTTGATCATGTCCAAAGCTTCCGCCGGAGAAAGCGGCGCCGCGCGAAAGGTCACGTCCTTAACCGCTTCGACCAGCACACCCCCTGAGCCGAACAAGACCACCGGGCCGAAGACTGAATCGTTGACGGCACCCACGAACAACTCCAAGCCGTGATCCACCATCGGCGTGACGATGAAACCGAAGGTCGTCACCGGGGGAGCCTGGGACGCCATGGCCCTCGTGATGTCATCCGCGGCGGCGCTCGCCGCCTCTCGCGTCACGCCGAGGCGAACACCACCGACATCGGACTTGTGCACGATGACGGACGAGTCCACCTTCACCGCACAGGGCTTGCCAAAACTAGAGACTACCGAACTTACGGCCCCGGCATCGCTTGCCGCCGACCATTCGCCAGTGTCCACGCCCAGTTTCTGCAACATCTCGCGGGCTGTCGTCTCTGCCGATAGCCCGCTGGGAACGAAAACGCGGCGCGCGTCCGGTGCCAGCCTATCGGCATTGCTATTCTGTTTAGAAAGCCAATTAGCCCTTTCAAACAGTGCCTTGGACCCGGTCACGGCCCAATCGATAGAGGGGAAAATCTGGATGCCGCCGTTTCGTAAGATGTCGTGATTCTCCGGCTTGCGATTGCCGTAGCAGCTATGAAAAACCATAGGCAGGCCGCTGGCTTTCCGCAAAGCCACGATCCGCTCGGCCGCCGAATTCTCTGCTTTCAACAGAGATTCATCGAACCTTATGTGGTAGGCTCCACCCAACCCGTTTGTCAGAACGAGCCCTACCTGGGGATCTGACGCCAGAATTTCGATGCATTCGGGGAAAACGTCGGGATAGGCGTCAGCGGCGCTTGCAACATCAATCGGATTTTCGACACTGGCCTCGTCGCCGAGGACACTTCTCAGCTTGGTTTTGGTGTCTTCCGAGAGGGATGCTAGCGGCACCCCCGCCCGTGACAACGCATCAACGGCGAGTGTTGCGTGTCCACCACCATCGGTCAGAACCGCAATCCCGGTTTTTGGTTTAGGAAGTGGACTGGTTGCGAGAAGAGCAGCAACCGGCAACAACTCATCCGAACGATCGACTAGGGTTACGCCCATTTGCGCCAACACCTTTACGGCGATTTCGTCGGCGCCGGCAATCGAACCTGTATGGGAAAGCGCCGCCTTCCGACCCTCAATGGATCTCCCGCCGCGCAGCATCACAATCGGGCAGCTCAGCCCCACGCGTGCCGCCGCGTCAAGGAATCCGCGGCCGTCAAGAAAGCCCTCGTTGTAGATGGCGATTGAGCGGGTGCTTTCACGTCGGGAAAGCTCCTCGATCAATTCGCCATATTCGATATCGGTCTGGTTACCGAGTCCCGCGATGACATCGAAGCCGGGGCCATTGATGGAGCGACTGTCTTCGACGACCGAAAGCACCATGTTGCCGCTTTGGGTTAGAACACTGATTGGCCCACTCGGAGGCAGTTCCGGCAGGCCAATGAGGTCAGCCTGCACAGTGCAGTTCAGCATTCCCGATGTATTCGGTCCAATAATCCGGACCCCGCTTTTCTTTAAGGCATCAAGCAATCTCGTTTCCGCGGCAGAACCCTTGTCGCCTCGCTCACGGAACCCGTGCGCCAGAACCACTGCGCCGGCGATCCCTTTTTTACCGCACTGGATGAGGATATCCGGCACTTCCTCCGCCGGCCGAACGATCACCGCGATGTCCACACATTCGGGAAGGGCATCGACGTCGCTGAAAACTGGCAACTCGAGGATTGTCCCTCCTTTAGGATTGACCGGCAGGATCGGATAGCCGTAGCCGGCGTTCTTCAGCGCCTTGATGATCTGATAGCCGCGCTTGTCAGGGTTTGCCGAGGCCCCGATGATCGCTACAGAATGCGGCTCCAGTACTCGGCTCAAGGCTGTCGCTTCATTTTGGCGGCCTGTGGGAGCTGGCAATTCCGGCTCGCCATAGGCGAGTACGCCGTTCAAGGCCGTTGCTTCATTGTGGTGCCCCACGGTCATTTCTATCTTCCTTCGAAACGGGGCGAGCGGCGTTCCGCGAAGGCGGCGACGCCTTCTGCCCAATCGCTGGTTTCCATGATCGCCAGCAGGTCTTCGGCCTCGGCCCGAAAAAGCTTGTCGGGGCTTTGTGGTAAGTTGATCGCCGCCTTAAGACGAGCCATTGACAATGGTGCGTTCTTGACGATCCGCTCCACTAACGCCGCCGTGCGCTCCTTCAACTGATGCGCTGCCGGAGCCTCGGTTGCCAGGCCAATCTCCAGGCATTCTGCGCCGGTTATCCTGTCGCCCAGCAGCAAGAGTTTGGCGGCATTCCTCAACCCGATGAGCCTGGGAAGGCGGAGCGTCACACCTCCCCCCACATAGGTTCCAATGGCAATTTCTGGAAATCCGAGCTGGGCGTCCTCGGATATGATAAGAAAGTCAGCAGAGGTCGCGATTTCCGCCCCGCCGCCTAAAGCATAGCCGTGCACCTCGGCAATGACTGGCGTCTTCATCGTCTGAATTCGTTCGCACACGCGCTGCCCGAGCATAATATACGCCTCGCGCTCATCGCGCGTCCGTTCGCCGGATTTGTGGACCTTCAGATCAGCACCGGCACAGAAAGCGCGGCCGTTTCCGGACAGGATCACGCATCGGATCTCGGGGTCCTTATCTGCATGGTTCAGCGCATCCAACGTCTGTTGATACAGGGCTTCATTGACGGCATTCATCCGTTCGGGTCGGTTGAAGATAATGTGAAACGCTTGGTCTTCTTGCTTCGTCACGACTTCGTTCATGGACAATCTCTCAAGACGCTGATCCTGATACATTCGCCTCAAATCTATTGCGCGTCCAACATGTTTTGAGTATAGATCAATCGCGAATGAGCAATAATGTTACCCTCAGGCATTTACGGGCGTTCGTCGCGGTCGCGGAGCGTGGCGGGTATACGGCTGCGGCTCGCTCACTGAACATCGCGCAATCGGCTTTAAGCCGAACGATCGTGGAGGTTGAGGAGGAACTGGACACACGCCTGTTCGAGCGCACCACAAGAAGGGTGGTTCTTACGGCATCCGGCGAACAGCTGTTGATGAATGCGCGGCGTGTTCTTGAGGAATTCGACAGCGCGATGTCACGGTTCCAGCTATATCACAGCGGATTAAACGGGGTCGTGAGCCTAGCTGCACTTTCATCTGTTGCGTCTATCATGCTTCCGACATTCATTTCCGAATTCCGGAAAGGCAGACCCAACGTCAGAATCTCGGTGAAGGACGGTTTCGCGGATGAGGTTGTTCGCTACGTGCGCGACGGACAAGTTGATTTTGGTATCACATCCTTCCCAAAGGCAAGCGGACAGCTGATCTGTGAGCAGATCGCGGCGGATACTCTGGTGTGCATATGCTCGAAATCGCACAGATTTGTGGGATTGGAGACGGTGTCCTGGAACGACTTAAATGGCGAAGACTTCGTTGCGTTCGATCCATTGAGCAGCGTTCGCACTTGTGTTGATCGCGCTTTGCAAATTGCCGAAATCCAGCTCGGGACCATCACACAGGCTCGGGACGTCGGCACGGTTGCGGGCCTCGTATCCGCCGATCTAGGAATATCCGTCGTGCCTAGCCTTGTCCTGCCTATGATGCAGTTTTGTGAGATTACCCAAAAAAAGCTGGTAAGTCCCGCGGTCGAACGCGAGATCTATCTTGTCCATGATCCACAGACACCGATTCCTCCAGCCGCTGGATTTCTCATCGAAATGCTGCGGCATGCAGCGATGCATGGGTTCCGAACCCCGAACGGAGCAAGATGGGTGAACAAGCCGAAAGCTGAGCTGGCGAAAAAGAAATAGAAACCGAGCGGGCAAGAGCACCTTCTATCGCGCCACAGGACTTCCTGGTCAGGTCCTGTCATACCATATCCAATCGTAAATATTCGCTTTAGCCCTAGCAGCATGATATTTTGCCCGGCGGGGGCGGCACTCCTGCGGCAAGGGAAGCAGATTAATTATGTTGCGTATCGAAGTTCTTTGTCAGACCCCGTCGGTGAGTTCAACAAGGTTTATATCGAGCACACCAAGATTCGCGATGATCCGGTCGAGTGGTCCAATTTCAATTTAGTGTCACGCTCGCCTTTTGCTGGGCACATGTGCGCCGACGCTTCTATGAACTGGCGGCAGCCGGTCGCGCGCCGATCGCCAGTGAAGGCGCTGAGACGGATCGCCGATCTCTGTAAGATCGAGGACGGCATCCGCGGCCGACCGGCCGAGGACGCCGTGCGATGCGTCAGGAAAATAGCCGCGCTATCATCGCCGATCTCGAACCCTGGCTGCGCCAAAAGCTCGGCTTGATCAGCCAGAAAACCAAGCTCGCCGGGAGATCGACAGCAACGTGGTCGAGCGCTCCTTCCGTCTGACGAGCAAGAGGTTCGCCTCTTTTTGATAAGCGACACCATCTTTCACAAGCGTCGCCCGCTCCCGACCAAGGCATTGCGCGTTATACGCGCTTCGAACTGACCGCAAGAGGTTGGCGTCACGATGAGCCCGAAATAATTGTCAAGAAGTTCGAGCACACGCTTCGGGTCGGACCGCAGTTCTTCCAGACCATACATCTTCACCACATATTCGGCTAATAGTTGCAAAGCACTTTGTTTGTTCGCCCCGACCATAACAAACGGGTCTGCGATACGCTGCACTGTTATGTGATCGAACTGCGCAGAAGCGAATAAATCGAGCACTTCGCCAGCTGTAAAATGAGGATATTCGTGAGGCGTCACGGAATGAGTGGACACCACGTCAGCGAACCAGCGGGCAGTGGGTGAGCCTTCTTCGAAGTCATGAAGAACAAGGATGCCACCGGGCCGAAGAATTCGCGCAGATGCCTGAACAGCGGTGGCGCGCAGAGCGCGCGGGATGTGATGCGTTCCGTAAGCCATCAGCACCCCATCCACCGAGCCATCTCTAATGCAGTACGGATCGGCCGCACTTTGCCAGATCGCAAACAGGCCGTCCCGGATGCAGCGGTCCACCATGAACTGGGAGATATCAGAGTTGATGAACGTCGGGCAGCGCACCTCACCCAAGATTCGATGAGCTACCTTGTTCACATATCCGTCACCAGCTAGCAGATCGCAGATAATCAGTGATGGACTAAGTCCTTCGCAACCATTGGGGTGCATCTTCCCAAGAAGATCCATCACACCTTCGGATCGCGCTAGCAGCGACAATTGAATGCTATCGAGGTAATCCGCCCCGCGTCCTTCCGAGGTGAATTCGTTGCGCGAGAGATTGGCCAGATCGTCGTGGCGGGCGGACTGTTCTGCAACAACTCGCGGTTCGATCGCCATGAAGGCCAATGGGTTTAGCTTTTTTAACAGGTCGAAGTGCGAAGCAATCCCTTGAGAACTCATGCAATACTCCTCGTGACTAGCCGCCCATGAGCCGAGCGATCTTTAGGGTGAGAGCGGGCAACGCCTTTGCCTGAACGCTTGCCGAGCAAAGACGCCTGTAAATCAGTACCCCGATAGTCCGTTGGTTAAATCCTGTGTATCGCGCACCAAGAGACCGGTTTTTAGAAGATGACGCATGTACCTCGAGCGAGGCTTACTCTGGACCTTCCGAATTTGAGGACTTCATGTTGTGCGCCTCTCAATCCTAACCTTCAGGCAAGTCGTCCAACCAGCAAGCGCCCTCAAGGTGAGGCCGAGAGAAGATCTTTCCGATCTTCTCGCAAGTATTGTTTTGATGGTAGCGCATGTATAATCGGGCATCTGCTCCAATGTCGAGGATCTCGATCTTTCCCGTGTAGTGGGACATGATGTATTTGAATGTTTTTTGGATACCGCTGAGACGTTGGTTGATGCCGCGCACAATCTCTATTCCGCTGCGCAGCGAAACCTGAAAATGAGATGCGCCTTTCACCGGCCTGGCTTGAAATAGATAATACGGTCGCACACCCATCTGGTGGCACTTGGCGAAAGTAGCAGCCAAGATCTCGGGATCATCGTTGACATTCGCGAGAAGCACAGTCTGGTTAAGAAACTGAACGCCCTGTGCCCGCAGGAGCCGAATTTTAGCCTCCGCGAGGGCGGAGATTTCGCCAATGTGGTCAAAGTGCGTAACGATTACTGCAGCCTTTCCTGCGTTATGAATCCGCGTAAACAACGCCGGCAGATCCGGGTCATCGAAGCGCTTGGGCTGATAGGCCAGTGCCTTAGTGCCTATTCGGATCGAGTCGACATGAGGGATATCCAGCAAATTGCCAAGTAATTTTTGCAGACTTGCCGTATTGAGAACAAACGGGTCACCTCCTGTTACTAGCACATTTGTAATCTCCGGGTGATTCATGATGTATTTTCTAATACTTTCGAAATCAACTGCTGTCTCATCGGAATTTTTGCCGACAATTCGTTTTCTCAGACAATAGCGACAATATGAAACGCAACGGTCTGTCGCTATGATTAGTCCTGTTTGGGCGTATTTATGCTGAAAACCCGGAAATATCGTGTTATCTTGCTCACCACTGGTATCCAAGTTGCCGCCGCTGTTGAATTCAGCGAATGACGGCTGCACAATATACTTCAGCTGTTCGTAATAACCGCTGTTGATGATCTGTTCGTGGTAAAACTTTGTGACATGGCAACGCATGATGCTGTTGCTTTGCAGTTCGCCCTCGCTAACGACACGCGTCCCCTCGATAAAATTGATAACCCTGGTAGGCGTTCGCGGCTCCGAGTTGGTGCGCGGTACTTGAGTAGCCCAAGTCGGAGGTGCCGCGGAGGGTCCTAGCGCGTTCAACTCACCGGGTTCAATCACTTCCGGGACCCGGTCCGCCTCCGAGTCAGGCAACTCGTGAGCCGAGCGGTCCCGGGGAGAGGCTGCTTCCGTTAGATTCGACTGAATCGGGAATCGACGTTCATTAGCCAGCCGTGGTGCTGACCAGAGTCGCTGCCCGGGATCGGCCGCCAATTGGCCTAGCGCCTGCTGCAAATAGGCCACATACCGCTCGGCGGAGCTCCGCCCAAACAGCGATGTCCGGTAAACTAGCCTGCCACAAATAGCCTCGCCGAGCTCAAAGATATTAAGAGCCAGATCGTATTGCGCGACACAATCACCAGCGTCAGAATATACAATTTCGAGCCCTGGCAGTTCCACCGTCTCTCCAACAGTATTTTCTGATTTGACTATGACCTGCACAATTGGGGTTTGAGCACCTTTGCGAATTGGACCAACGACGTCCGTCGCCTGCTCAAAGGGCAGATCCTGGTGATCAAGGGCCCCAAGCACGGCGGCATTCACTCGCCCCAGCACTGTCTCCAGCGTCGGATCGCCCGACAGGTCGATCCGCAGCGGCAAGCAGTGGGAGAAACAACCGATCAGCCCCTTGCTTCCTGACCGGGTGCGGTCTGGGCACGGCGTGCCAATCACCACCTCGTCCTGACCCGACAAACGCGCCAGCGCCATTGCCCAGCCCGCTAGCACCGTAACGAACAGCGTGGTTCCACGACGCTGGCTCAGCACCTTCAGCTTTGCATTTAATGTCTCGTGCAACACGAAGTCGACGTAGCTGCCTGCAAATTCCTGCTTTACTGGACGTGGCACGTCGGTCGGCAGCTCAGGCACCGCTGAGGCGCTATTTAGCATTCGAAGCCAGTATCTAAACTGCCGCTCCAAAGCCTCAGCTGTCAGCCAACGTCGCTGCCAAATCGAGTAGTCCGCATACTGGACTGGCAGTGCCCTCAGCCGCGCTACGCGGCCCTCTTGAGCCGCAGCGTAGAACTCGCTCAGTTCGCGTAGCAGGATCTCACGGGACTGACTGTCCGAGACCATCTCATGCATGGTGATCAGCAGCAAATGATCATCTTCGCGTAAGCGCGCCAGCCGCGCGCGGATCAGCGGCCCGGCTTCCAGATCGAACCCGGCCTGCCCTTCATAGCGCATTAACTCAGTTAGTATCTCCTCTGCCTCCCCCTCCGCTGGGGCCGGTAGATACTCCCGTTTAAGCGGCACAACGTCCACTGGCCTGATCTGTTGGAACGGTTCGCCGTCCTCCACCGCGAAGGTGGTGCGCAGTACCTCATGACGCGCCATCAAGCAGTTCAAGGCCGAATGTAGGGCCACCTCGTCAAGCTGGCCGCGAACGCGAAGCCCCAGTTGGATGTGGCATGCCTCACTGCCGCTCTCCAGATGCGACAGGAACCAGAGCCGTTGCTGGTGGAATGATAGTGGTATCCGCAGCGGACGCGACAAGGCTTCAATTGCCTGAACCGCATTCGTGGGGTCGTTGGGCTCGTTAATTGCGATGGTCCTAGCCAATTTCATATGAAGTCCTACGATTGGAGATTCTGAAACCGCTAAGGTCAAACGGGTCCTTCCACTTGACTCGTCTGCAACCGGCGTGCCACCGAAGGTGCTGTTTCGGCAAGAGGGCAAAAGCCGAGCATTTCGCGCTGCAGCGGTGAATCTTTGCAGCTGGGTGTGTCGGGTTTCAAACTATTCGTTTGCTACGGTGGTACAAAAGGTAACGCTCCGGAGCTCTACCGAATCTCTCTTCCCGTCGAACCAAGGGAAACTGGAGTGCCCGAGGATCGGGGAACAAC
>NZ_RZPQ01000178.1:0-8912 GCF_003999135.1 Mesorhizobium sp. M7A.F.Ca.CA.004.06.1.1
CGCCACGGACAAACTGGACAAGCCCAATGGTCTGGCCTTCTCGCCCACCGAGAAAATCCTTTTCGTTGCCGACTCAGGCGCGACGCACACGCCTGGGTGGCGCACATGAGATCCTAGCTTTTGACGTAGCGGCCGATGGTGGGCTTGGCAACCGCCGGACATTCGCCATGATCGATGCCGGGGTGCCTGACGGGTTCAGCGTGGACCTCGATGGCAATATCTGGACAAGCGCGGCTGATGGTGTTCACTGCATCAGCCCCGAGGGGAATTAATCGGTAAGATTGCGGTCCCGGAAACCCGTCACAAACCTGACGTTCGGCGGCCCAAGCGCAATCGCCTGTTCATAGCCGCTGCCTCGTCTCTTTACTCGATTTATGTCGGGACACGCGGCCTCTGAAACGGTTCCGAGCCTCTTGACCAAAATAAAATAAAATGCATCATCCATTACGGAGGGACGATGCAAGGCTTTTCTGGGCTTCGAGATAAAGTATCGGTGGTGGGCGTCGGCACGACGGCGTACGGCAACTTTCCCGACATGGACGAGTATGGCCTGGCGGCTGAGGCGTTTCGCAACGCGGTTGCAGATTGCGGACTGGACAAGGGCGCGGTCGACGGCCTGCTTACATGTCGTATTCCGAGCTACTACCGGATGGGCGAAGTCCTGGGACTTGATCCGCGTTGGACGATCACCCTACCGGGGCATGGTCGCATGTCGGGCATCGGCCTCATCGAGGCAACGATCGCCTTGACGAGCGGCCAGGCGAAATATGTCGCGCTGCTTTACGCCAACATCGGCCGATCTCGCCGCGTCTTCTACGGCGGAGGTGAAATGCCGGGCCATTGGGACCCTTGGGGGTTCACCTCGCCCGGCGGCGCCCACGCCATGATGTTCCGTCGCCACATGGAGCTTTACGGTACGACGACGCGGCAACTCGCTGAAGTTTCCGTCGCCTTCCGCAGCCATGCGCAACTCAATCCCGGCGCGGTGATGAAGGAGGCAATGACTATCGACGACCATGAGAATTCCCGTCCGATCGTCGCCCCGCTGCGCCTATTCGATTATTGCCTGATCAACGATGGCGCCGTCTGCCTGATCCTCACGACAAGCGAGCGTGCCGCTGATCTCGCCAAGCCGCCGGTTCGGATCAGCGGATTTTCGGGGCGCGAGGCCTATCGAAACTCGTCCATAGAGAATTTTCACATCGACTTCTGGCACGATCAGGTCTCGGCATCGGGCGATGAGGCGTTCGCCATGGCCGGCGTCGAGCCCGCCGATGTCGATGCATTGATGTGTTACGACAATTTCAGTCCGACCGTGCTGTTCAGCCTCGAAGGCCTTGGCTTCTGCCCGCGCGGCGAAGGCGGCCGGTTCGTCGAGGGCGGAGCGTTGAAACTTGGCGGCCGGCTGCCGACCAACACGGACGGCGGCCATCTGTCCAATTCGTATATGCAGGGCTGGGCCCTCAACGTCGAGGCGGTGCGCCAACTGCGTGGCGAATGCGGCGATCGGCAGGTTGAGGACTGTGAAGTCGTGACGTACGTGCAAGCAACACCATGCACGCGCACGATCGTTTATACGCGGGCGTGACGGCTGACATGGCGTATGGCGCTTCCGCTTCCGAGAAATCCGTAGAGGCAAAGCCGTTGCCCAAGATTACGCCCTTGAACAGGCCGTTCTGGGACTATGCGCTCAAGTCAATTTACGCGCTGCAGACCTGCGATGCGTGCGGCGACGCTCATGTTCCCGAAGCGCCGGTCTGCCCTCGGTGCCTGAATGACCGCCAGACCTGGAAACCGGCGAGCGGAAAAGGCACGCTGCAGTCCTGGGCGGATTTCCATCGCGCCTATTGGGACGGCTTTGAGGCAGACTTGCCCTACCGTACATGTCTGGTGCGGCTTGACGAAGGCCCGCTGGTCGTCAGCAATTTGGTCGGCGGGCAGGCGAACCTCAGGATTGGTGCGCGCGTCCATGTGGTGTTCGACCGCATCGCCGATGGCATTGCATTACCGAAATTTTCTCTGGACGAACCGGGATGCTGAACGAAGCAGCTGACGCCGAAGTGAGCGCGGCCGGATGCGATCGTCATCACGCCGGCCGCCTGCCAGCCCGGCCAAACCGCAGCATCCTGAGATCGGCGACGCGCCCGCTCGAAATCATTGAACTCTTTGCTGCTCTTCGCCGCCCGCTGTCGGTCTCGGAAATCGCCTGCGCGCTCGAAATCCCCCAGTCAAGTTCGTCCGTGCTGCTACAGGCCATGAGCGGTGCAGGTTTCATAGCGCGCGATCGCAAGACGCGGAAATACCTACCGAGCGTCCGCTCCGTGCTGTTGAGCAACTGGGTCCACGACACGTTTCTCCAGGGCAGCGGCCTGCTGCAGGCGTTGGATGCGTTGAGCATCGAGGCCAATGCAAATGTCCGGCTTGGCGTCCGCAATGGGGTGCACGTTCAATATGTGCATGTCTCCTGGCCGTCGGCCGAGCCAAGGACGAATCGCCTGAGTCCCGGCATGAAGTTGCCGATTGGCAGCGACGCCCTGGGCAGGATGCTGCTTCTAGCAGAGAACGAGAATGACGTACGTGGCATTCTCCGGCACGGGAACGCCGTCGGCGATGCTGCACATGCGGTCAATGTGGAGGATCTTGTCAACGAGCTGCGAATGCACCGCGTCGATCGCTTCGCGGTTTGTCGCGATCTGAGTGCCCAGGACGACCTCGTCATCGCAATCCAGTTGCCCGCGCGATTTGGAGCGCCTGCTGCGATCGGCATTGGCGTTGCCGTTTCCGGGCACGCGGACGGTCGGTCGAGGTTCGCCGCGCTGCTTCGTGACTTCGCTGCAGAAGCCTGGGGTGCGTGAGGGCGAAGTGCTTGACCGCCACATGCGTACGCCGGGGCGGAATAGGAGCTACCAGGCGGCTCTTTCTAAAACGACTAAGAAGCAGGCTGGTGGAGGAATGCGCAATGAAGAGCAGTAACTTGATGGAACTCATGCAGCAAATGTCGCTGACACGACGGCAATTGCTCGGCACGTCAGCAATGCTGGGGGCAGCCGCTCTGATGCCGCGGCAGGCATGGAGCGCGCCCGATCTCAAGGGTATCGAACTCAATCTTATGGTGATCCAGCCGCACGTCACCGGTGGACGCATAGTTGCAGACGAGTTCGGCAAGGCGACCGGCGCGAAGGTCAACGTACTGCCGGTTCCCAACGACCAGATCCAGCAAAAGGCGACCCTCGACGTCCAGTCCGGATCCAACGTCTACGACGTCATCGACTACTGGTACTGTCTGCTCGGCGCGCTCGCCGAAGACGGCACGGTCGTCGACGTTACCGACCGCATTGCCAAGGATTATGCCGCTGCGGACTTCCTGCCGTCGATCTACGATCCCTACACACTGTACAAGGGAAAGCGCTGGGGGGTGCCATATGACGGCGATTCGCACGTGCTGTTCGTCAACACCGAGATCCTGGAACGGAGCGGCCAGAAGCCGCCCACGACTTGGGACGAATATCTGGCGACGGCGAAGGTCATCACGGAGGCCGAGACAGCGAACGGCATCTTCGGCACCGCGCTGCTCGGTGTGAAAAACCCTTTCATGATAGGCTGCAGCTACACCAACCGGCTGGCTGGTCTGGGTGGCGATTTCTTCGATGCCAGCGGCAAGCCGTTGCTCGATTCGGAAGTCAGCATCGCGGCCGTCCAGGCCATGCTTAACGTTGCTCCGTATGCTCTGCCGACGCCGCTGGAAACCGGGTTCGAGCAAGGATTGCCGGCCTTCCTCTCCGGTAAGGCGGCCATGATCGAGTTCTGGACCGATCTCGGGGTCAACGCACAGGATCCGGCAATGTCGCAGATTGTTGACAAGTGGACCGTGGTGCAGATGCCGATTGGCGGCGCCAACAAACAGCATCGCGGCTCGCTCGACGCCGGTTTCGGCCTGGCGATCTCGGCCGGCTCGAAGCAGCCGGACGCCGCTTGGGAACTGGTCAAGTTTGCCTGCAGCAAGGAAATGAACCTCAAGCTGACACTGACTCCCGGCAGTGGCATCGATCCGATCTTCACGTCGGTTCTCGACAGCAGCCAGTACAAGGCGGCGGCGCCGAAGGTTCAGGCTGCTGGCGCCCAGGCACTAAATGGCGCGCTTGCCTGGCCTACCGGGGCACTGGCGTCCAAGATGCTGCAAGGCCTGGCTGACGAACTTGCATTGGTTCTCGCTCATACCAAGACCCCCGAGCAGGCTATGAAAGATGCCCAGGCGGCTTGGGTTGCAATGCTGAATGGATAGAGGCAACCCGGTTTCCACATCGGCCGGAGCGACGGTAAGCGGCTCGCGATTGGCAGGGTTCCTTCTGGTCGCGCCGCTGCTGCTCGGCCTCTCCGCCTTTGCCATCTATCCGTTTCTCGACGTGCTTGCGTTGTCGCTGTCGAAGAGCTCGCTGGGGCGGCAGTTCCAGCATTGGCCGGTTCTGACCAACTTTGCCGCCATTCAGCGCGATGGCGACTTTCAGGCGGCCCTGTTGAGGACGACGATTTTCGCAATTCCCGTCGCATTGATCCAGCTCGCACTTGGCTTGGCGATCGCGATGATGCTGCATTCAAGTCTGAAGCAGGCGAGGTGGGTGCGCAGCCTTATCCTGTTGCCGCTAATGACGCCGCCCATGATGGTGGCCGTGGCCTGGAAATTGATCCTTGCGCCCGCCGGCGGCCTGCTCAACGGCGTGCTGTTGCGCACCGGCATCATAGACCAGCCGGTCTCATTCCTCGGCACCATGCCCGCAGCCTTCCTTTCGGTCGCTGTCGCCGATACCTGGCAGTGGACGCCGTTCGTGGCGATCCTCGCTTATGCGGCGCTCCAGACCTTGCCAGACGAGGTGTTCGAGGCGGCAAGTGTCGACGGCGCGTCGCCGCGAACGATCTTCTGGCAGATCACGCTTCCGATGCTGATGCCGACGCTGCTTGCCATCTTGCTGTTGCGCGTCGTGATCGCGTTCAAGCTCTTCGACCTCGTCTATGGTCTGACATTCGGCGGGCCGGGATTCAGCACCACCGTCACCACCTTCCGCATATGGCGCACTGCCATGCAGGAGTTCGATGTCGGTCTGGCCGCAGCCCAAACGCTGGTGTTCGCCATCCTCGTCAGTATTGTCACCCTGCCTATCACCTGGCTTCACAAACGCAGCGAAACGAGGTCGGGATGAGCCATTCCAGTCAAGCTGGGGGGAAGTCGCGGGGCCGGGTCGCAACAGGGTGTGCCGCGGTCATGGTCGGCTTCTTTGTGTTGCCGATTGCGTATCTCGTCTCGGTTTCCTTCAAGACGCCAGACCAGGTGCTTACCGGGTATTTCCTGCCGCAGGCACCGACACTGGCGAACTGGATCAACACCTTCCAGATCATCCCACTGTTTCGCCTGCTGGCGAACTCGCTGCTGGTCGCGGTTTGTAGCAGCCTGCTGACGCTCGCCGTCGCCTTTCCAGCCACGTACGCCATGGTGCGGTTGAAGGTCGGCGGGCGCTTCCTTCCGGCCTTCACGCTGGCGACCTACGTGGCGCCGCCGGTGGTCGCGCTCATTCCGCTTTTTCTGCTTCTGCGTCGGCTTGGTCTGCTCAACAGCCTGTCTGGCCTTATCCTGGTCAACGGGATAGCCAACCTGCCGGTGGCCTTTTGGCTGTTGTCAGGCTTCCTGCGACGGGTGCCCGTGGAAATCGACGAAGCGGCAAAGATCGACGGTGCTGGGTATTTCACGATCATCTTTCGCCTCGTCGGCCCAGTCATGGCGCCAGGCCTCGTGGCAACGGGTTTGATTTGTGGCATCCTCGCCTATGATGAGTTCCTGCTCGCCTCCGCCTTCAGCAATGACGAAGGCAGCCGAACGCTGCCGGTGGCGATAGCTCTTTTCCAGGGCGAGCGATTGATAAATTTCGGCCAGATGGCGGTAGCGTCTCTCACCGGCATTATACCGGTCTATCTGATCGGGCTGTTCGCGCAGCGGTGGCTGATCGGCGGGCTGACGGCGGGCAGCGTCAAGTAAACCAGAATCCAGGTTGGAAAAAGCGTCGACGATTTTGCTTCCTGCGTTTTTCGCTGGCCTCCCGGGGCGGTATCAGCCGGTGCGCTTTGCTGACTTCGCCCTGATCTCATCGAGGATTGGCACGATATACTCCCGGAACTTCGCCGGGTTCTCGGCCATGGGGAAGTGGCCCATGTCGCGCATATGCACCCATTTCGAGCCGGGTATCATCGACGCAAGCTGACGCCCTTCCTCGACCGTCGCCGACCAGTCGTAATCGGCATTCAGCAAATAGAGGTCGATCTTCGCCGTGTCGATATACTTGGCCGTATCCGTGAGATCATGCTCCTCGACATAATAGTGCAGGTCGCCCGGGAAGACCGACGGCGCCCCCTGGCTGTACATCCAGATCGTCTCGCGGCGGTAAACCTCCGGGCTGCTCGGCGAACACTGTGTGTGTTGCAAGGCGGCGCGTGTGTCGTTGGATGTCGTTGGGTGCCAGTACCAGTCTGTCAGCGTGCCAGGCTCGGGGCTCTTGATAAGAGGCTCAAGCGCGATCGCGGCGCGAAAATGCTCGGGATGGTAAAGCGCCAGATCGGTCGCCAGCAGCCCACCCATCGAGCAGCCCATGAAGACGGGTCTGTCGAGCTCGAGCGCCTTTGACAACTCGAGCACGTAGCGCAGGAACCAGTCCATCTTGAGCTTGTAGCCAGTCTCCCAATAGCGGTGGGTGAGGGGAGGCAGCGACTTGCCATGGTAGGGCAAGTCCCACGCGATGAAACGGAAATACCGGGTGAGTTCCTCATCCTCGAGAAGGTGCCGCCATTGGCGCGCATCGGTGCCTGCCGTGTGCTGCAGCAGCACCGGGATGCCGGTGCCAGCCTGTTCGAGGTATATACGGTACTCGGTGTCATCCAGGGTCAGATACAGATAGCCGCATTCCATCTTTGCAAACTTTGCCATCATCCGTCCCTCAAGCCTTCACGCCGTTGATCTCCTGGCGCATCACGGCGAGGATTCGCTGCAAGGCGCTGTAATATGCGTAGAGCGACGACAGATCGCCGCCGAGCCGCATGCCGCGATGGATCGCCGCCGGGAAGAAGTCGTTGCAGAAGCGCGCCGGCGCCGGCTTCAGGATGTCGCGCCAGGTTTCCCGCGGCCCGCCGACATAGATGGTCGACGACTTGTAGCCGTCGCTTCCTTGCTGGAAGTCCACGACGCGGCCATCCCGGATCTCCATGAAATACTCGTCCGCCTCGTTGCTGTAGAAGCGGATGCGGGCGTTCCAGAAGCGGGCGGCAATCGCAAACTCCGGGTCCTTATTGACGCCATCGCGGACGGCTTTGACGGGAATGACCAACTGGTCCTTGTCGCTCACTGACGATACTCCTCCATGCTTCCGTTAGGGTGCGCGATGGGAAAAAATCCACCGTGATCCCAACTCGCCAAGAGGCCGAAATCAACCGATCTCAAGAGTCCGGCTGAAGAAATCAATATTCTGATGCCCGTCGAACGCTGAACCGCTCGATTGTGGTTGCGGGAACGGGACGAACATGGAAATCCTGATGTAGGTCGACCAGCAGTTTCGAGTGTCGGCTTCGGAAATGAGGAATGACCGACCACCAGCCGCTCGACGCATTGCAGCAACAGATCAGCAAGCGCAGTCTCGCCGACGACAGCGGCGACTGGTCTTTGAAATCACGGACGACGGCTGAGTATCAGATTGCTGAAGTGCTGCGCGAAAAGATCATCGTCGGTGTCCTCGCGCGTGGACAGAAGCTGAAGCAGGCCGAGATCGCCAAGATGCTCGGCGTCTCGATCACGCCGGTGCGCGAGGCGCTGCGGCTGCTGGAAGCCCAGGGCTATGTGGCGGTGAGTGCCCATCGCGGCGCGATCGTCGCACCCTTCCTGATCGAAGGTGCCGAGGAACTCTACCAGTTACGACAGTTGCTTGAAACGCGCCTGACCGCGGAAGCTGCGCGGCGCATGTCGCCGAACGATCTGTACGTTCTCAAAGCCATCAACCACGATCTTCTCATGGCCGCCAGGGCTGGCGACCGCGCCGCCTGCCAGGAGAAGAATTTTCGCTTCCACTTCCGGCTATACGAACTGGCAGGCCAGGCGCAGACGCTCGATTTCGTGCGCATACTCTGGGCCAAATATCCGCTCGACTTGCTGAGCCAGATGCCGGGCAGGCAGTCGCGCGTTTTCGATGAACACGTGACGCTTCTGGCCGCTCTGGAGCGGGGCGATGTTGAGGGCGCTACGGGTGCGATGGAAGTGCACATCAATACAGGCTGGTCGGAGTTCCTGGCAAACTACAAGATGCCCGTCTTGCCCTGAGGAAGTCGCCTCACCTAGTGACAGTCGCAACTGCGGAGCGCGCCCATGGACATCGTCTGGGGCGATGGCCGCATAGCCAACGACGACTTCGGCTGAATTGTCAGTGTCTCCTATAACCATCGCAGGGGTTCTGTTCCAAACAGGCCAGCAGGGAGGGTCTTTAACGTTTGCTATGAGCGACCCTCATGGCGAGGGTTAGATTCGTCCTTCCGGCGGTTTGCGAACCTCATGATAAAAAGGGGAGGAGAGCATGCTTACCTGGAAGAACAGAGCCGTACGGTTCGCCCGCGTGATCACCGTGGCGGCCTGCACGGCAGCATTTTCGTTGGTCGGGCTGGCGGCTAGTCACGCGGCCGATCCGACGGCCGAGGAGCAGGCAGCCGCGCTGGCCGCCGTGCCGAAGGAGGCGCAGAAATACTACGGCGGCTACTGGTATGCGACCAATATAGTCGCCGATCCGTTCGCTAACTGGAAGCCCCATGCGCCGCCATGGAAGATTTGCCACAATGATTCCTATCTTGGGAATTCGTGGCGCGCCAACCTTGTGGCGGAGCTGAAGGCGCTG
>NZ_RZPQ01000179.1:0-8887 GCF_003999135.1 Mesorhizobium sp. M7A.F.Ca.CA.004.06.1.1
GATGTGGCGCTGACCTACGCGCCGGAGCCGGCCTATTCGCTGGTGCTCTACATCAACCAGCCGACCGATGCCGACGGCAATGCCAGGATGCGGGCGCTGACGCGGGCGCTGATCGACGTGACGATCAAGCATGGCGGGCGCTTCTTCCTGCCTTACCAGCTGCATTATACGGCCAGGGAATTGCTGGCCTCCTATCCCGAACTGCCGGCCTTCCTGGCGGCGAAGCGGCAGTATGACCCGACGGAACTGTTTTCCTCGACCTTCTACCGTGCCATCAAGGCGCTGAGCGGGGTGGCGTAGACGTTAGGAGACTTCATGCGCAAGGTATCAGCCGCGGCACTCATCCTCATCGCGCTGTGCGCTGGCCCTGCCGGAGCCGAGGATCTCAAGGCCTTCAAGCTGACCATCGACGGTGTGACGGTCGATATCGATCCCGGCGAGAGCGCAGACGTGACCCTGCCTGGCGGCAAGCAGAGCAAGGTGACGCTCGAACGCAACGACTTCGCCACCTTTTCCGGCAGCGTTTTCTCCTTCGTTCACCCCAGCAACATTTCGGTGACCAAGACCGACCTCGGCGATGATATCACGCAGTATCTGATGGCGTCGGCTCTCGGCACGATCGTCGTGGTGCAGGAATATGGCGCGATGAATCCGGTGTCGCTTAACCAGCTGATGCTGCAGGAGATGACCAAGGAATCGGTGCTGGCCGGCGCCACGCTGACGCAGGAGCCGACGACGCGCAAACTCGCCGACGGCAAGGAATTGACCGGGATCCGCGCCGAGGTGACGACACGCACCGACACCGCCGATTTCGAGATCGTCGGCTTCGGCCTGGCCGATCGGGGGCTGCTGTTCATCACCCGCATTGCCGGCGAGGATGCAGCGACCGAAAAGCCGCTGATCGACAAGTTCTGGAAGAGCCTGAAAGTCAAGTTGCAGCGGGACTAGGGTCGTGTCCCGGTTTGAATTTCGGTTGGGATCCACACTTTTGCGTAACGGCGGCTCAAGTTATTCTGACGATCCGGAGGTTGGAGATCCTGCAGCATGGCGAAGCTCATTTTCAGAATGAACCAGTCCCTCGACGGTTACGTCGACCACCAGAAAATGCCGTCAGGCCCGACAATCTTTCGTCACTGGATGGAGCAAGTGCGCAATTTGAGTGGCAGTGTGTACGGTCGCGGCATGTACGAGGTCATGCGCTATTGGGACGAAGACAGTCCTGAGTGGAACGCGGAGGCGCACGAATTCGCGGCGGCGTGGCGGAGCCAACCGAAATGGGTTGTGTCGCGCTCGCTGAAGTCGGTCGGCCCCAATGCCACACTTGTCGCGGACGACGTCGAGGCGGTGATAGGTGGGCTTAAGGCTGAGCTCGTCGGGGAGATTTCAGTTTCCGGACCAGACCTGGCACGAAGCCTGACCGACCTTGGTCTTATCGATGAATATCAACTCTACCTCCATCCGTTCGTGCTCGGTCAGGGCAAGCCATTCTTCGCCGGCCCCCGGCCGCCGCTTCGCTTTGTGGCCAGCGATTTGATTGGCGACGACGTGATCAGGTTGACCTATGTGCCTGCCTGACCACGCGGTCGTCAAACGCCAGGGGGCTTACAGCCCCTTTGGCATCAGTCCGGCCAGCCAGTTCACGGAGCGTTTCGCGGCGTCGGCGGTTGCCGAGGCGGCGCGGCCGAGATCGGTCTTGACCACGGCGTAGCCGTTCTTGGTGCGATAGAGCACACCGGTTCCGCCATCGACCACCTGTTCATAGGCGACGGGCCGGGCGGCATCGGCTTCCATGGCCGTCGTCGGCGAACCGACCGAGACGCTTGGCCGGTGGCTCAATTCAGGCGGCAATGGGCTTTCGGTTCTGACGACCCGGCTGGCGGGCTTCAGTTTCGGGCGCGATGCGGTCGCGGCCAGTTGCGAGGAGGACGACGAACCCTTCGTGCGGCAGATGCCGGAGACGAGCGGATAATTGAAATTGCGCTCGTGCAGCATCTGGCTCTTCATCGCCGCTTCGCACTCGGCGACGGTCGACCACTTGGCCGGCGTCTCGCCGATATATTCGCAAAGCTTGGCGTCGCAGTCGCAGCCGACTATGGTCATGGCGATAAGGGCGGTCTTGATCACGGTCTTGTCCCTTCGAGATGCCCCCGGCAGCCCATTCATTTCTTCCCAGTCCTTCGCGCGCGAACAAGGCGGGATTTGGCCGCGATTGTGGAATGGGCGTGGCGGAGGCCAGGAAATGCATGATCCTGGCCGGGCGTGGCCGAAAGGCCTCAGTAGTCGTAGACGTGTTCAAGCTTGGCGCCGGCCTTGATCAGCGCCGGCAGCACGAGATGCAGCTTGCGCACGGCGACGATCATGCCGGTGCGGCGCATCGCCGGGTCGGCCGGCAGCGGATAGCTGAACAGGATGCGCATGCCTTCGGGGATGACGATCGTATCGGTGGAGAGCACGGTGACCATGATCTCGTCATTGCCGCCGATCTCGACGAAGGAGACGCCCTTGTCGATCAGGCGCGGGATCACTTCGGTGAACACCTGATAGCGCCTGGTGACGAAGATGGTGCCGTCAGCGCCCATGTCGCGTTCGAGCAAGGTGTCGGGCTCGTTGCGGGTGGCTTCGCCGACGGGTCCCTTGGCCCAGACATGGATGTCGAGCAAGGCGGGGTCCATCGTGGCAGCGAGCGCCTTGGTGATCAGGTCGGCATAGCCCTGCTTGATGGTGTCGGCGAGGCCGAAGGCGAGCTTGCGTTCGCTGGTGCGGATGGAACTGTCGCCCGGCGCCGACTGCACCGCAAACAGGCCGGCGCGCTTGTCGGCATAGGGGAACTGATACCAGGGCACCTGGTCGAGAAACCCTGCATAGTCCGCCGCCATCTTGGCCTGATAGATGTCGGCGGCGGTGCGCTTGGCCGTCGTCGCCTCGGTGATGCGGCCGACCGTGTTCTCATAGGCCCACTGCAATATATGCTCGATCGAGTGGCTGGTGCCGATGATGACCAGCATCTGGTGGTTGGCGTAGTTGAACTTATAGGGAGAACTGGCGCGGATGACCATGGCGTAGTCCTGCCAGAAGCGGCCGACATAGGACCAGTAGGGGAAGCCGCTCGGCTGGTCCTTGTCGACGAAGCCGGCATATTCGCGCGCGGCGTAGACGATCGCCCATTCCGGATAGGTGAGGAAGGTCGATTCCTCCGGCCGCTGGTAGCCTGGGATCTCGGCGCGAACCTTGTCGGCCAGCGCCTTGGGCGGCGCGCCGTCAGCAATGCCGGGCAGCGGCGTCTTGTCGAGCGACGACGTCGTCAGAAAGCCGTAGCTCAGCCCGGCGATCGGGATGAGGATGACGATGACGATCACCCAGAGGATCGTCTTGATGATGCGCTTCAGCCAGCGGAACAGGAACATGGCCAGTCAGGCCGTGGCGAAGTGTTCGTGTATGCGCCTGGCCAGCCGGAAGCCGACATAGACGGCGAAGCCACCAATGACGAGGTGCGGCAGGTTGGCGAAGAAGCGAGCCGGGAATTCGATATCGTTGAGGGAGCGGAAGCCGTTGATGAAGATACCGGCATCGAGGCAGCCGGAACCGGTGATCAGCCCGAGCACGCCGTCGAACAGGTAGACCGAACCGAACAGCTTGAAATAGAACACCGCCTGGCGGTGCGAGATGAAGGCGGCGGCCAGAGCCCAGACGCCGGAGAAGGCGTGCAGCAGGTCGTCATACCATTGCAGCGAGAACAGGCCGAACAGATTGCCGTCGGCGTCGTTGAACGCCGGTATGTAGCCGATGGCGACGACGCCGAAGAACAGGAAGGCATAGGCGACGGCAAGCTTCTGGATGAGCGTCATGAAGTGTCCCCTCGAAGAGTCCGCCTGAAAACAGACTCTGACGCTGGGATACTAGCTGATTTTGGCGCGCGGTGAAGCGGCGCCCGCGAGATCGCCGGCGAAGGATATCGAGGGGCAAAAAGGCAGTCGGCGCCGGGATTTCTCCCAGCGCCTCCCTGTCAGATCAGGACACGGTCGCGGCAGCAACTTCCGTAAAGTCGTCGCGCCTTGCCGGCCTTGATTTTGACGGTCCTGCCAGTCCGCCGCCCGAGAGCAGCGTCCGTTCGGGACCACGCCGGTTTTCACCCTTGCGGGCTTTGCCCTGCGCACCATCGAAGGTTTTTGCCGTCCTTCATGGCAGCATCGGTCCGCCGTAGGCGTTGGCACGCTTTCCGCGGCCCCGTAGGTCTCGGCTCCGTCCCTCAAAACAGGCAAGCCTGCTCTCGCTTCGGGCCGTACGGGCCTCAGGAAATCCGCCTTTCACTTCGCCTTTCGGCTTGATGATCGGTAGCCGCCTGAGATGGGTTTAACGTACGCCGGGTAAGGGTCCTGGGGAATGGCCGGAGGCCTGTGGATAACGGGATTATCGGGGATCAAGCTGGGATAACGAAATTTTCCTGTCCGCCACGATGGGCCTCATCGGCGGACATTCGGCCTTGCCCTGCCGCCCGGTGCGGTCTTCAATGCCGGCAAAGGATCGGACCTGCATGTCCGGCGCCGGGGAGGGCGGGTATTTGAAAGTTGGAGTGGTTCTCAACCCGATTGCCGGTGGGGGCCGGCTGAAACGGCATTGGCCTGATGTCGCCGTGTCGCTGAAAAAGCATTTCGGCGAATTCGAACTGCGCGAGACGCAAGCGGAAGGCGACGCCGAAAGGCTGGCAATCGATCTCGCGATGATTGGCTTCGACCTGGTGATCGCGGCCGGCGGCGACGGCACCGCCAGCGAAGTGGCCGACGGGCTGCTGCAAGCGGCCAGGGAAAGCGGCCGGACCACCGAGCTTGGGCTCTTGCCATGCGGCACCGGCATCGATTTCGCGCGTGGGCTAGGGCTGCCGAAAAAGGTCGATGCCGTGCTGAAGCGGATCGCCGAAGCCACGCCCCGCAAGGTCGATGCCGGACGCATCTGCTACGTCGACGATCACGGCGCGCTGGCCAGCCGGCATTTCATCAACATCGCCAGCCTGGGGCTTTCCGGCGCCACTGACCGCGCCGTCAATGCCGACAAGCGCAAGGGCAGGATGTCGGCCAAGGCGCTGTTCCTGTGGCGCACCGTGGTCGAGTTCATCCGCTACCGCTTCCAGGAGGTCAGCATCACGGTCGACGACGGCGTCCCCGTCGAAGCGCGCATGGCGCTGGTGGCGGTGGCAAACGGAAAGTTCTTCGGCGGCGGCATGATGATCGCGCCGGATGCGGAACTGACCGACGGGCAGTTCGACATCGTCATCCTGCGCGCGGCCGGCAAGCTGAAGCTGATCTGGGACATCCGGCTGCTCTATGGCGGCCGGCATCGCAATCATCCTGCGATCACCATCCTGCGCGGCAGGAAAGTGGTGGTCGAACCGCTCGGCGATGCGTCAGAGAATGGCGCGCTGGTCGACATAGACGGCGAGTCGCCGGGACGCATACCCGCGACCTTCGAGATCCTGCCCGGTGCATTGACGCTCAGATATTGAATCAAGCCGTTGACAGATTGATTCAGATGGATCCGCCGATCCAGCCAACGCCCTGAAATCGTTTGATATCCAGCCGGCGTCAGAGTTCGAGCTTGGCCGGGAAACCAGGTGCGCGCAGGTCGGTGCCGACGGCATCTTCCAACAGTTTGACGATCTGGGTCGACCAGGCGCCGCCGCCATAGGCGGCCTTGCCTTGCTGAAAAATGGCGTTGACGCGCGATGCCAGCTCAAGCGGCACGCCGGACTGCTCGCCGATGGCGAGCGCGAAGCCGAGGTCCTTCAGCGCCAGGTCCATGGTGAAGCCGATGTCGTAGGAGCCGTTGAGGATGAGCTGGCTTTCGGTCTCGTGGACGAAGCTGTTGCCGGAGGAGGCTGATATGGCGTGGTAGGATTGGGCGAGGTCGAGCCCGCCTCGTTTGGCCAGCATCAGCGCTTCGCCGGCGGCAACGAGATGGATGAAGGCGAGCATGTTGGTGATCACCTTGATCACCGCCGCCGAGCCGACCGGGCCCATCAGAAACGATTTTGCGCACATCGCCTCGATGGCGGGGCGATGACGTTCATAGAGTGCGGCGTCGCCACCGACCAGCGCGGTGATCTTCCCAGCCGCCGCCAGGTGCACGCCACCGGTGACCGGGCATTCCAGCGTCTCGACGCCCCTGGCCGAGGCGAGGGCGGCGAGGCGGGTAATTTCGTCGCGGCCGTTGGTCGACATCTCGATCCAGGTGCCGCCTGCGGGCAGGCCCTCCAGCAGACCATCGGCGCCCGCCAGCACGGCTTCGCTCACCTTCGGAGAGGGCAGGCAGGAGATTGCGTTGCCGGCCCGTGCGGCGGCCTCGGCGGGGCTGCTTGCCGCTGTGGCCCCGAGCGCCACCAGGCGCTCGACGGCGGCGGGATCACGGTCGAAGACCGTGACGGCAAAGCCGTTGCGGATCAGGCTGGCGGCAAGGTTGCCGCCGAGGTGGCCAAGGCCGATGAAGGCGTAGCTTTCGCTCACGGCGTCAGCGGCGTCTGCATCATCTGCAGATGCAGGTCCTTGCCCGTGTAAGGGTGTGCTTCGCAGACCGCCTCGTTGAGCTCGACGCCGAGGCCGGGCTCCTTTGAGGGGATGATTTTGCCGTCCTGCCACTCGATCTTTTTCTTCAGCAGCGTGGCGTGGAAACCGTCCCACTGCTTCAGCGATTCGAGGATGAGGAAATTGGGCAGCGTCACCGCCAGTTGGATGTTGGCCGCACCGACGATCGGTCCGCAATAGCAATGCGGTGCGATCTGGATGTGGTAGGCCTCGGCCATGGCGGCGATCTTCTTGGTTTCGAGAATGCCGCCGGAGCGGCCGAGGTCCGGCTGCAGGATGGTCGCGGCGCGGTTCTCGATGACGCGGGCGAATTCAAACTTGGTCGTTAGCCGCTCGCCGGTGGCGATCGGGATCGAGGTCGCGCGGGCCACTTGGGCCATGACCTCAGGCATATCAGGCGGCACCGGCTCCTCGAACCACAAGGGATCGTAGGGCTCGATGGCGCGCGCCATGCGCAGCGCGCCGGACGCTGTGAACTGGCCGTGCGTGCCGAACAGGATGTCGGCGCGGGTGCCGACCGCCTCGCGGATCGCCTTGATCATGCGGGTGGACAGGTCGATATCGACGAGGCGCGGCTGATGGCCGTCGAAGGCTGTGTAGGGGCCGGCGGGGTCGAGCTTGACGGCATTGAAACCCTGCTCGACATATTCGAGCGCACAGGCAGCGGCGAGATCTGGATCGTTGTAGACGTTCTTGCCGTGCGCATCCTCGGAATGGACGCTGCCGCTGTGCGGATAGAGATAGGTGTAGGAACGCAGCGTTTCGTGCACCTGGCCGCCGAGCAGTTTATAGACCGGCTTGTCGGCTTCCTTGCCGATGATGTCCCAGCAGGCCATTTCCAGCGCCGAGAAGCAGCCCATGCCGGACACATCGGGGCGCTGGGTGAAGCCGGAGGAATAGGCGCGGCGGAAGAAATTCTCGATGTCGTGCGGGTCGCGGCCGATGAGATAGCGCTCGGCCATGTCCTCGACCATGCGGGCGGTAACATGGGCCGAGAAGGTGGCGTTGTAAGCCTCGCCATAGCCGACGACGCCGCCGTCGGTGGTCAGCTTGACGAAGATGAAATACTTGCCGCCGATGCCGGGCGGCGGATTGCCGACAACCCAGGTCTTGACGTCGGTGATCTTCATTCTTGGTCCTCCAGAACCAGTTCGGCGCCTTTCCAACCGGTCATGATCGAGGCGGCGTTGGTGTTGCCGGTGATGTTGTCGGGAAAGATCGAGGCATCGATGACGCGCAAACCTTCCAGACCATGCACCTTGAGGCGCGGGTCGACGACGGCGCGCGCGGGATCCGGCCCCATGCGGCAGGTCGAGACCGGATGATAGACGGTGCCCGAGCGCTTCCGGAAATCCTGGACCAGATCGGCATCGGAGGTGATCGAGGGACCGGGCAGGACCTCTTCCTCGATGATCTCGGCCATGGCAGGCATCGAGGCGATCTTGCGCACGAATTTCACCGCCGCCAGCATCTCCTCGACATCGGCATTGGTGGAGTAGGCATTGGCCGTTATCCTGGGGTAGTCGCGCGGATTGGCCGAGCGGATCATGATCTCGCCACGGCTCGACGGGCGGCAATTGGACAGGCCGATGGAAAAGCCCGGCCATGGGTCCGGCGTCAGGATCGGGCGCTCGCCGCTCTTGGGAATGACGGTCGAGAAGGCCTGGAAATAGAGCTGCATGTTGGGCCGCGTCGCCGCAGGGTCGGTGCGGAAGAAGCCGCCGGCATTGTTCATCGACAGCGACAGCGGGCCGGAGCGGGTCAGGATGTATTGCATGCCGACCAGTAGCTTGCCCCACCAGGGACGCAGCGTCTGGTTGAGCGTCGGCAGCCTGCCCTTGAAGGTGTAGTTGATGCCGACATGGTCCTGCAGATGCGCGCCGACATTCTCGTTGGCATGGACGATTGGGATGCCCAGGCCGCTAAGCAGAGCGGAGGGGCCGACACCGGACAGCTGCAGCAGCTGCGGCGAGTTGACCGAACCGCCCGACAGGATGATTTCGCGGCCGGCACGCGCTGTCTTCGTTTCGCCGTTCTGCAGATATTCGACGCCGACGGCACGCTTGCCCTCGAACAAGATTTTTGTCGCCAGCGCCTTCATCTCGACGCGGACATTCCCGCGCTTCATCGCCGGGCGCAGGAAAGCGCACGCCGCCGACATGCGGCGGCCATTGCGGGTCGAGATCTGGTAGATGCCGACGCCCTCCTGGGCGGCGCCGTTGAAATCCGGATTGAGCGGCAGGCCGGCCTGCTGGCCGGCGGCGAGATAGCGTTTGGTCAGCGGGTGGACTGCGTCCGAACAGTCGGTGACATGC
>NZ_RZPQ01000017.1:0-20902 GCF_003999135.1 Mesorhizobium sp. M7A.F.Ca.CA.004.06.1.1
CGCCAATGTTTATCCGGAAAATACCGTGATGGAGAAAAGTCGCGGATTGATAGCCTGCAAGGTGAAGACGGGGCGATTTCCGCAAGAGAGCGATCTGGTCGACATATTTGATGATGGCGTCGACGTGGTTCCGGTTTTCGTCCATATGCAGCAGGAATTTTGGGAAGAATGGCTGACTTCGCTGCCTTCCTAGCGGCTGGCGTTCATCCAATCCCTCCGGTTACCAGATAGGCGCCGGCGCTGCGCCCATCCTCCAGCCGCACAATAGCCGTCACGATCGAGCCATACGAGCCACGCCAGACGCTGTGGAACCGCTGGTGCTCTGCGGCCGGAACCAATGCCTGTCCACAGGAGCGCGCTCCGCTTCGCTGCATCGCGACAGGCTCGCCGTTGACATGCACCTTGACACTGGCGTTTTCCGCCTCGGCGTCGATCGGCAGTTCGAGCGTGATGGTGATCTCGTCCTGATCGCCCGTCGTGCGCGTCTCGGCGGCAAGCGCGATGACGAGCGGAGGTGCCTTGCCGTCACCGGTTTGCGTGGGCCGGCGGGAAAATACATCTTCAGTCAGTTCCGGCGTGCGTGGGGGCAGGGTGCGGCGCCGGGTCGACTGTTCGAAATCGCCGGCCATGCGCAACAACCTGACATCATCATAGGCCTTGCCGGCGAAAGTCAGGCCGACCGGCATGCCGATATCGGCCATGGTTCCCATCGGCACGGTGACGGTGGGGATGCCGAAATGGCGCCAGACCAGATTGCCGTTGGCGACCCAGGTGCCATTGCGCCAGGCAAGGGCGGCGGACGCCTCGTCGATGTCTGCATCGGCCGGTCCGACATCGGCGGCCGCGGGCAGCACCACGGCGTCGATGCCATGGGCGTCCAGCCAGTCCTCGAAATCGATCCGCCTTGTCGCTTCGAGGCCCTTCAGGCCTTCTTCAATCGTCGGGATTTCCGTGACGGGCGTGACGCCGGACCGCGCCCGCTCGACATATTCCCTCAGGTCGAAGCCGCCCTCATAGCGGTCGGGCAGCGTGCCCGGCGGCTGCGGGAAGATCTTTGGGCCGTCGACCGAGACGAGATCGGGCAAAGACGGGTCGGCATTGGCGCGCAAAAAGTCGTCCCAGCCCCAGATGCAGAGATCCCAGAGTTCGCGCTCGGCGAACTCTTGGGGCATCAGCCCGCGCTCGACCATGGTGCGCGCGCCGGGGCGGTCGCGCTCATAGTTGGAAACGACGGGAAAATCGACCTCGACCACCTCGGCGCCAAGCCGCGCGAGATCGGCCGCTGCCTGTTGCCAAAGGGCAAGCACCGAGGCGCGGGTTTCGATCGGCGCATCGGCCTCGCTGTCGCGGCCGATATACATTCTGGGCACGCCGAGCCGCTTGCCTTTCAACGACCCCGCCAGTGCGAGGTCGGTATAGCGGGGCGGCCGCACGTCGGAGCTTTTCGGCAGCTTGACCCAGGGCTGCGCGCGCCAGAAATCGCCTCGCGTCTCGGGATCGTCGGCGACGATCACATCGAGCAGTTCGAGCATGTCGGGCATTGTCCGCGCGTGCGGCACCACGACATCCATGGTCGGCACAAGGGGCCAGTTGCCGCGCACCGAAATGACGCCGCGCGACGGGGTGTAGGCGACCAGTGCATTGTTGGTGGCCGGCGCGCGGCCGGACGACCAGGTTTCTTCGCCAAGCCCGAAGGCGCAGAAGCTGGCCGCCGTCGCCGTGCCGGAGCCATTGGACGAGCCCGACGCGAAGGCGGCGGTCAGATAGTCGCCATTGTAGGGGCTCTCGGCGCGACCGTAGACGCCGCGCTGCATGCCGCCATTGGCCATTGGCGGCATGTTGGTCAGCCCGATCAGCACGGCGCCGCCGGCGCGCAGCCGGGCAATGGTGAAGGCGTCCTCATTGGCGATGAGATGCTCGAAGGCGGGCGAACCGGCGGCCACCGTCAGGCCTGACACCTTGTAGCTGTCCTTGGCGGTGTAGGGGATGCCGTCGAGCGGTCCGAGCACGGCGCCATTGCTTCGGCGCCGGTCGGAGGCTGCCGCCTCCTTAAACATGTCAGGGTTGAGCACTGGGACGGCGTTGAGGCTGATGCCGTGGCGGTCGAAATGCCCGATGCGCCTGAGATAAGCCCCGACCAGTTCGACGCTGGTGACGGTGCCGTCATCAAGCGCGCGGCGCAGTTGGTCGATCGTCGCTTCGACGAGATGAAGGCTGGCATCGGTCATCACAGGTTCCACATTTCCACGCACCATGGATGAGCGAGGCAGCTGGCTTCGGCAAGAGCCTATCGCGGTCTTCTCCGGAACTTTTGTCCGGCTGGCGGTTTTGGATGTATGGTGTGATTCCGGAATGGCCAGGAGGGTATTGGCATGACCACCAAATGCGTTGCGATCCTAGCTCTCGCTGTCGCCATGGGCTCAAGCGCTTGCGCCCCGGCTTTCGCTGGCGACCGGCACCACGACCGCCGGGTCCAATCCGAACGCTACGTTCCCGCCGAAGGCGATCTCATCGACATCCTGTTCGGCGGCCCGCGCTACTACGATCAGCAGTTGGTGACGACGGCCGCCGGCGCGTGCTCCTATCATCGCGTCGGACCCGACGCGAATGCGGTGAACAAGATCAACGACCATCACTGTGGGAAGTAGGCGGCAGGCGGCGCCTCAGCGCCCGCCACTTTCTTTCATCCGCTCGATGATCTCGGCCATCAGCGCGAGGTCGCGGCGTGAATCGGCGAGGTCGGTCAGAGGCTTTGTGCCTTCGGTGATGTGGCGGTGGAAAATCTCGAGTTCATTCGAGAAAGCATCGCCGTAGAGAGGCCCGAAGGTTTTCGTCACCGGGCCGAGCGGGCCGGCATCGGTGACCTCCAGCCGCGTCGGCAGGCTTCGGATGTAGGGCGTGTCGTAGAGAATGCGCACACGCCTGGTGTTCGAGCGCACCTCGATCATGGCGTCGAACAGGCCGAGATCGTCGACCACCGCGTCGTAGAGACAAGCGAAATGGCCGTAGTCGAAGGTGACTGATGTGTTGGCGCCGCCATTGGTGCGGTGCGCGGCCAGCACGCGCGCCGGCTCGCCGATCAGCCCGCGCATCGCCGAAATGTGATGCGAGGAAAGCGCCGTCAGGCCGCGATAGGCGCGCACCAGATCGGTCGGCGCGTCGGCGCCGACCACCTCGCGGATCAGCGCGTCGCGTTCGCTTGCGCCACGCGCCAGCAGGGTAGGGTCTATGTCGTTGGGATAGAGGACGTTCTGGCTCTTCTTGAGAAAGTGCCGGCCTTCCGAGATCAGGTCGAAGATTCGGACATGGGTGATGTCGGCGTATGCCGGCAGTTCGTCCTTGGCCGCCAGATAGGCCGGCGCGTAGCGGCGCATATAGCCGACGAACAGGGTCTTGTCGTAGCCCGGCATCAGCGCCAGCAGATCGTCGATTTCGCGCACCGTCAGGCAGGCGGGCTTTTCCAGCAGGATATGCTTGTTGGCAGCAATCGCCGCCCGCACGAAGCGGCTGTGGGTGTCGTCGGATGACAGCACGAACACCGCGTCGATGTCGGGCGAACTAATCAGCGCCTCGGCCGTGTCGAAGGCCTTTGCCGTCGCAAATTCGGAGGTGACGAGTGACACCAGGCTGGGCGACACGTCGTACACGCCCGCGACCACCCAGCGGTCGCGCTGATCGCCCAGCACAGGCAGATGGATCGACTGCGCGACCTCTCCAAGACCTATCAGTCCGACACGAATTGGTGCCACAGGCGAACTCCCTTTGATTTTAAGTCTGATGCTGCAGGACTATGCCGCGCCGGTGACCAGCGCGACGAGCTCGTTTCCGGACGTTTCGGAAGCGCGCACGGTCGCCGCCATCTTTCCCGCCCGCATCACCCAGATCTGGTCGGACAGGCGGCGGACCTGATCGAAATTGTGGCTGACCAGGATGACTGAGACCGACTGCTCGCGCAGACGCCGGATCAGAGCCTCGACATTGGCGGTCTCCTGCACGCCGAGTGCTGCCGTCGGTTCGTCCATCACCACCAGCTTGGCGCCGGAGCCGACAGCGCGGCAGATCGAGATCGCCTGCCGCTGGCCGCCCGACAAGCGCCGCACACGCTGGTTGATCGACGGCACGTTGATCGACAGGCGCGACAGCATGGAACGGGCCTCGCGCTTCATCGCCTTGCGATCGAGGAAAGCGAACGGCCCGATGCGACGCACGATCTCGCGGTTGAGGAACAGGTTCTGCGCGACCGTCAGTTCGTCGATCAGCGCCAGGTTCTGGTGCACGGTCTCGATGCCGGCCTTGCGTGCCTCGTCGGGGTTGGCGAAGGGCCGCGCCCGGCCGTCGAAGAACAAATTGCCGGTGTCCGGCTGATGCACGCCGACCAGGCTGCGGATCAGCGTCGACTTGCCGGCGCCATTGTCGCCGATGACGGCGGTGACCTCGCCGCGACGGTCCTGGAAGGCGACGTCGGTGAAGGCGCGGATGCCGCCGAAATGCTTGCTCAGTCCTTCGCAGGCGATGATCGCCTCAGCGGCGGGGATGTGATGGAGCGCGCTCATTTCTGATATCGCATGATCAGGGCCGCCAGCACCACGATGGCGCCCACGGCAAGCGGTTGGTAGAAGGCTGAGACGTTGAGCAAGGTCAGGCCGTTGACGAGTGCTGTGAGCATCAGCGCGCCGATCGCCGGTCCCAGAATGCTGGCGCGGCCGCCGAACAGGCTGACGCCGCCCAGCACCACCGCCGCCACCGAATTGAGCAGCAGGCTGGTGTTGATCTGCGGTTCGGCCGAGCCGATGCGGGCGACCAGAAGAATGGCCGCGATGCCGGCGCAGAGACCGGAAATCGTGTAGGCGGCGATCTTGACCCGGTTGGTACGGATGCCGAGCGCGCCGGCGCTTTCCGCCTGGCCGCCGGTCGCCAGCAAATGCACGCCGAAGCGCGTGTGGTAGAGCGCGATATGGGCGACGATGACGGCTGCGATCGCCACCCAGACCGGATAACCGAACGGTCCGAACGAGCCCGAGGCGAGCCTGAGCAGGAAGGTCGAGCCGACCATGGTCGGTTCACCGCCCGACAGGATAAGGCCAAGGCCGGTGATGCCCGACAGCGTGCCGAGCGTCACCACGAAGTCGGGGATCTTGCCTGCGGTGATGATCAGCCCGTTGAGGAAGCCGACCGCGCTGGTGGCGAGAACCGCGAGCACGCAGGCGACAAAGATGCCGTAGCCGGCGGCGTTGACGAGGCCGAGGATGATGGCGCCGAGCATGACGGCTGCCGCTAGCGACAGGTCGATGCCCGAGGTGGCGATGACGAAGGTCTGGCCGATCGACAGCACGACCAGGATCGCAGCCGCCAGCAGCAGCGCCTGCAGATTGGCGACGCTGAGAAAGACCGGCTGGGCGATGCCGAAGACGATGACGAGGCCGACCAGGCCGACGACGGATGCCCAGTCGGCCCAGAAGGAGGGATCGAGGAGGAGAGCGGCCAGGGAGGGGCGGCTCTCCTCCGCACCCGCCGAATGGGCGGCGGGTGCGTTGTCTGCAGGTGTGCTCACTTCAGCATCTCGCGGAAGGGATCGGGATAGTCGCCGCCGGGACGCGGGAAGTTCTTCAGCGAGGCTTCGGCATTGTCCTTGTTGATCAACAGCACCGGCGCCGGCACGTTGGCCGGCAGTTCCTTGCCCTTGGCCGCCACTGCACAGGCCTCGAGGCCCATGGCGCCGACGACATAGGGATATTGGGCGACGGTGGGGGTGAGTTCGCCTGCCGCAATCGACTTGAGCGCGTCGACGATGCCGTCGAGGCCGATCACCTTGACGTCCTTGCCCGAGGTTCGCACGGCGCGCTCGACGCCGAGCGCCATGATGTCGTTGGCGGCGAAGAAGCCGGCGAGGTCCGGATGGGCAGCGAGAATATCGGTGGCGGCGGTCAGCGCCTTTTCGCGATCCCAGTCGGCGCTGACCATCACCACGATGTCGAGTTTACCTTCCACCGCCTGCTTGAAGCCCTTGATGCGGGCGTTGGAGCCGACATCGCCGACTATGCCGGCGACCAGCGCGACCTTGGAGCCCTTCGGCACCAGCTTCAGCATCTCTTCGCCGGCCAGCGCGCCGGCGGCGACATTGTCGGTGCCGATATAGGTCGAGACGGCGAAGCCGGCGGCCTTGGCCTGTTCCGGGTCTATGGTCGAGTCGATGTTGACGATCGGCTTCTTCTTCTGGGCGACCGGCACCAGCGCCTGGACGAGATTGGAGACGCTGATCGGGTTGACCAGGTAGCAATCGAAATCCTGCATGGCCATGGCGGTCAGGCGGTCGGCCTGGCCGGTGGCGTCACCCATATTGGCGGCGGCCTGGACGCTGACATTCACGCCGTTTGCCTTGGCCTGTTCCTCGATGCCCTTCTGCATGGTCTGGAAGAACGGATTGTCGAGGCCTTTGACGATGGCCGCGACTTTCGCCGTATCCTCGGCATGGGCGGGCGCTGCGACGATGGCTGCAAGCATGCCTGCGCCAAGCAGGTTCGTGCCAAGCTTCAGGCAATTGAACATACGCATGGTTTTTCCTCCTCCTGATTGTTTTTATGGGCTGCATCAATGTCGCTGTCCGGTGACTGCAATGTTAGACGGCGCGCAAGCGACCCCGGCGCCTGGCGCGATGGTTCGCCAACAGATTGCTGCCCGCTTTGGAATGTGCGGACTGCAGCCCAGGTCGGGCACTTTTCGATGTCAGGCATTGCTCCTCCCAGAGCGCCGGCCGATGCCAATCCGGCATTTGCGCATGTTTTATAAAAAATTGACACGCGTCAAGATTTAAAAGTGGTGCGTAGCGATTTTGGCTATGCACCCTGGGGGCATGACTGCCCTGCCGGCATGCGCTACAACCAACGCGCGAAAAAATGTGCCGGCCTGGGGAACCACTTGGGGATAGCGGCGTTAGTCGCTACTTTTGCGCAAGAGGGAGGTTTCGGGTGAGGCGTTTAGAGATCCTGGAAGAACCAACGGGTACATTTTCGATTTTCGACGCGATCACGGGGTTGCCGGCAATGGTCGAAGAGGGCGCATGCACCGGGCTTTATCGGCACGAAGTGCCGCAGGAGCTGCTTGCAGCGGTTGAAACGGTCCAACCCGGCGATTTTTCGCCGCTGCCTTCATTGGCGGCTTTGAACGACTGGCAGGTCGATAAAGACGATCTGCTGGCGTGAGCAAAGCCGCCCGGGATCGCATCAAAAAACATACCGTATAGGAAATCACGCCCTGTTGTCGAAAGCGGTGGTGAGGCATGGAAAGCAAGGGGAGGTTGCAGTGCGTCGGGAGGTGAAGCATGTCTGATCAGGACGAGCTGATCCGGGCTGCCATCGGACGGCTGCTCGCCGAGAAGACAGGCGCGGCCGTCATATCGATGAGAGAGAGCATTACCGAGCTTCTGGCGCTGACCGGTGCCGCGCTGGACGACAGACTGCAGGACCTGCTGCTGGAAATGGCCGAAGTCCGTGGCATGATGGTTGCTCTCGACTTCTGAGCAATATCGGCTGAGGTCGATGCGCATCAGTCCGCTACGCCCGCAACGCCTTCACCGGCAGTTCAACACTTACTGCGCCGGCTTCAATGCTGAACCAAGCACCCGGGGTTAAAGATCGAGCGAAACCGCGCCCTGAGGGTGGCTGCAGCATGCCAGGACATAGCCGGCCGACTTCTCTTCAGGGGCCAGCCCGCCGAGATCCTCCATGGCGACTTCGCCGGACAGCTTGGCGATGCGGCATGTGCCGCAAACTCCCTGCTGGCAGGCGGTTGGGACGTAGACGCCACATTGGCGCGCCGCCTCCAGCAGCGTCTCTCCGGGCAAGCAGTTATGCACGATCCCGGAGCGGACGAAACGGACCGAAGATGGTATTGTCGGGGCCGGTTCCAACTGGGGGCTGCTGCCGCCGCCGAAGCTCTCCTGGTGGTACCGTGACGGAGCCACGCCAATCGCATCCAGGCAGGCACGTGCGGCTTTCATGTACGCTTCAGGGCCACAGGCAAAGATAGTGCGGTTGTGGAGATCGGGAACGAGGGTCAGCAGCATCTGACTGTCTATTCTGCCAGTCGGCCCCCTCCAGGTGGGATCTTCCTGGCTACAAACGCACGTTACTTTTACGTTGGGAAAGCGAGAGGCAAGTGCGTCCAATTCCCGTCGAAAGACTATATCACCAGGCGTTCTGGCACTATGAACGAATGAGATATCCTGGTCGGCCGCGCGGTCGGTAAGCGCACGCAGCATGGACATCACCGGCGTTATCCCGCTGCCGCCCGAAAGGAAGAGCGGCTTTTCATAGGGTAGGTCATCGAGATTGAATGAGCCGAGCGGCCCTTCGATCTCGATCTCGTCGCCCGCCCCCAAATTGTCGTGGAGCCAATTCGAAACCAGGCCGCCCGGTGTTCGCTTCACCGTGATCTGCAGGTCGAGCGGTCGCGTCGGTGGTGACGAAACAGAGTAGGAGCGCGTCACCGCGGCACCCTCGATCTTGAGGTGCACGAGTACATACTGGCCCGCGCTGAAGCAGAACATCCGATCCGTCGGGGATGTGAAAACGAAAGTTTTCACATCGGGCGTTTCCTCGATTACACGACGGCAGAGTACAAGCTGCGATGTGGTTTGTGCCCATTGCCGATGATGCCTCATCGGCAGGAGGTCGGGGGCCCCCAAGGAAACGTGTGCGTTCATCATTCATCTCGGTTCGAAGTCGAACCCAAGATGCCAGTTCCAGGCCCCCCGCAACAGAAGCATCCCTCCCGAGTTATGATCGATTATTTCGATTACATATCCAGTGACATCACGGCAACGTGAAGGGCGCGGATTCCCTTGCGGATGATCGGTTCGTGTTTGCGGCGCGCCAGGATGGCCGTGTGGACCGGCTGATGCAGCGTCGGAGCGCCTTCGACGATGAACGATGGGCGTTCGAGGGCGAACCTGCGCGCATCGTCACTTCTCATATAGCAGGTGCCGCCCGTGCGCCGTAGCATCATCTCCGCCAAGGTTTCCGATCCCATGGAAAGGCGACAGATCGCCAACTCGCCGAGCAATTCGGCATGGGCCTTCTCCAGCAGGACCGTATAGCCCGGACGAATGTAGGTTTCGGGGTCGACCTCGGAGAGGGTTCTGGCCACCGTGGAAACCATCACATATTCCTCAACCATCAAATGCTCATAGGAGATTTCGGGTAGGTATCGCGGGGCGTAAAGCACTGCGATATCGAGATTTCCCATGCTCAGGTCGCTGACCATCTGGTTTGAATAATCCGACTCGACATGGATCGACGATTTGGGAAGAGCCTGACACAGCGTCTCCACCCAACCCGGCAAAACCGAGCGGGTCATCCCGACCTGCGCGGCGACGCGCAGGGTTCCTTCGAAACGATTGAACGCCCGGACATCGTGGCGAGCCTGCGACCATGTGGACAGCAAGGATCTTGCATAAGCTTCGAACCGGCGCCCTGCGGCGGTCGGCTCCGCCCCGGCGCGTCCGCGCTGAAACAGTTCGGACCCGATTGCGCTCTCGAGGTTCTTAACGCGGGTGCTGATCGTCGACTGGGTCAATCCTAGCCGATCCGCGGTGCGATTGAAGTTTCTCGATTCGATGATGTCGAGAAAGGTCTCGATGTGATCAAGTTGCATGAAATCTCCAATCGAAAAACTCGATCATATTCCACGTATCATAAGCTTGATCAAACAATACTCAAGGCGGAAGCTGCAGCAGATCAACGGCCGGCAGCGCCGCCGGGACGAGATACGGATACGGAGCGGAAGAAGTGTTCATAGTCGACTGCGACTGTCATAATTACTGGTCAAGCGCCACCGTGTTGGAGCCCTATCTCTCCGGCTTGTGGAAAGACATGTTCATCGAGGGCGAGAAAACAGGTCCCGTTGGCGCCTTTCCGCATGGCCATCGGCCCTGGTTCCACCCGCAGGACTTCTCCCGCAAGGACATCCGTCCGAAAACGGAAGCCGACAACTATCTCATCATGAAAGAGAAGCACCTCGACAAATACAAAGTCGACGTGGCGATCCTGACCGGCGATGAGCCTATCGAGGCGTCGACCCTGGCTAACCCTTACTATGCCAGCGCTCTGGTCAGCGCGTACAACGATTATCAGATCGATCAGTGGTTGCCGAAAGACGATCGTTTCATGGGCTCGATCATCATCGCGCCACAGGATCCGAAGCTCGCTGCCGCCGAGATTCGCCGTCTTGGCAGTCATCCGCGGATGGTCCAGGTTCTCGCCTCCCAGGGGTCCGTCAAGCCGTATGGCGACCCGTTTTACCACCCGATCTACGAAGCCTGCGCGGAAGTGGGGTTGCCATTCGCCATTCATCTGGGCGGGCATGGCGGCGTGAATTCAACTGCCATTGCTCCCGCCCCGACGACATTCTTCTGGGAAACGCATGCCATTCTGCACATGTCGGCGATGTCGCACGTGGCAAGCATGATCGCCCATGGCGTCTTCGAGAAATGGCCGGACCTCTACTTCGTGATCATCGAATGCGGCGTCGCCTGGGTTCCGTCGGTCCTTTGGCGCCTGGACGCTGATTACAAAGCGCTGCGCAAGGAGACGCCATGGCTGAAGATGCTGCCGTCTGAATATTGCCGGCGCAACATCCGCTTTTCCACGCAGCCGCTGGAGCAGCCTGCAAACATCCAACATCTCTGGTCCACGCTCGAAGCGATGGACGGAGAAAACACGCTGATGTTTGCATCGGACTATCCGCACTGGGATTACGACGATGCCAACACGCTGCAAATCCCTCCTGCCTGGAAGAGCAAGATCATGGGACTGAACGCGCTGGAAGTCTACAAACGCATCCCCCGCGCGCAAGCCGCGAATGCCGCCTGAGGAAGCATACGATGCCCGAGAAGACATATATCTGCCGCGTCGACGAGATCGAAACAGGGTCTCCGTTCATCGCCAAGATACGCAGCCTTTCGGTCGGGATTTTCCGCATCGGAGATTCATTCCACGCGCTGCTGAATGTCTGTCCGCACCGTGGCGCTCCGCTTTGCGAGGGGCCGCAATGCGGCACAACCGCGCCCGTTGAACAGGCGCAATTCATCTATCATCGCGAAAACGAGATCGTTCGATGCGCCTGGCACGGCTGGGAGTTCGACATCAAGTCAGGCGCGGCCTTGGTCGATCCGTCCGTTCGCGCGCGCACATTTCCAGTCACCGTCGAAGCCGGCGGCATCTACGTGACGGCCTGATTGGCGCAAGCCGATTGGGATTGGAAAAATTCGAAGAAAGGTGGCGGGAGCCGATAAGCAGATTTGTTCGCCGGTGCTTGACGAGAAATAACGCGGGGAATTCCGCAATGGGAGAGTCAAATGTCAGAATCTGAATACAAGCTTGGTATCGCGCAAAGCCTGATCGGAGGCGGCAAGGTTTCCCGCCGCGACTTCATTCATCTTGGGCTGGCCGCGGGCCTGACGGTTGCCGCCGCCGACCGGCTGTTCGTGAGCACGGCGCGGGCCGAACCAATGCAGGGCGGCTTCGCCAAGCTCGGCATGGCTCATGGCGCGACGACGGATTCGATCGATCCGGCCGGCTACCCCGACACGTTCACACAAACCGCATTTTCGGGCTCGCTGTCCAACAGCCTCACTGAGGTCGACGCCAAAGGCAATGTCCAACCGGACCTCGCCGAGAGCTTTGAAACTTCGGATGGAGCCAAAACCTGGGCCTTCAAGCTGCGCAAAGGCGCAACCTTTCACAACGGCAAGACCGTGACGGCGGATGACGTCGTGACCTCCTTGCAATATCACATGGGCAAGGACACCAAATCGGCGGCGAAATCGCTGTTGGACTCCGTCGCCGACATCAAGGCGGATGGCCCGGAAACGGTGGTTTTCACGCTCAAGAGCGGCAACGCCGATTTCCCTTACATTATGAGTGACTACCATCTGGTCATCATGCCGGCCAAGGATGGCAAGGCGGATTGGGCTTCAGGCGTTCGCACCGGTGCTTTCGTCGTCGAGAATTTCCAGCCCGGCGTTTCGGCCAAGCTCAAGCGCAATCCAAACTACTTCAAGAACGGCAAGCCCTATCTCGATGAGGTGGAGTTCATCGCCATCACGGATCTTGCCGCTCGCATGGCGGCGCTGTCCACGGGGGAGGTGGACTATATCGGCCGCGCCGACCTGAAGACCCTCGGCATGTTGAAACGCAATCCCAAGGTGGAGATCGTCGAAGTCACTGGTTATGGGCACTATACCTTGCCGATGAATGTCACGATGGCGCCATTTGATAATCCAGACGTGCGAATGGCATTGAAATGGGCGATCAATCGCCAAGAAATCGTCGACAAGATCTTTCTTGGCCACGCCACTGTGGCCAACGACAACCCGATCGCGCCGGCCATCAAATTCGCCAAGGATCCGCAACCGCAACACAGCTTCGATCCGGAAAAAGCCAAGCATTACCTGAAAAAGGCCGGAATGGAGAACCTGAAGGTGGATCTCTCGGTCGCCGATGCCGCTTTTGCCGGCGCCGTGGACGCGGCTTCGCTCATTCGCGAAACGGCAGCCCAATGCGGCATCGACGTCAATGTCGTGCGTGAGGCCGAGGACGCTTATTGGGACAATGTCTGGCTGAAGAAACCCTGGTGCGCTTCCTATTGGAGCGGTCGGGCGACGGCCGACTGGATGTTCACGCAAGCCTTCGCCGCCGACTCCAGTTGGAATGAATCCTTCTGGAAAAATCCCCCTTTCAACGAACTGCTTGTCCAGGCGCGCGCCGAGACGGACGAGGCCAAGCGAGCGGCGATGTATGCCGAGATGCAGCAGTTAACCCACGATGACGGCGGCAGCATCGTGCTGGTCTTCAACAATTTCGTCAGCGCCCAATCCAAAAAGCTCGCACACGGTGATGTGGCGCCCAACTGGGAGAACGATGGACTGAAAATGGCCGAACGCTGGTGGATCGCCACGGCATGAGATGGCGGGCCGGAGCCGCGATGGTTTTGAGGCTCCGGTCAGCTGGCTCCGAGTGCAGGGCTGCCGCCCAAAGGGAAACGCCACGCACATGAACCCCGTCGCAAAAACGGTCCTGCAGCGCCTTGGCCTCGGCCTGGTCACTTTGTTCATCGTGTCCATCATTATCTTCTCTGCGATCGCGATGCTTCCAGGCGACTTCGCCAAGGCCACGCTCGGGCAATCGGCGACGCCCGAAACGGTCGCCGCGTTCCAGCGGGAAATCGGCATCGATCGCCCGCCTGTCGAGCGCTACTTCGTTTGGGTCGCCCAGATGCTCCATGGCGATTTCGGCTCTTCGTTTGCGAGCCGCACCGGATATCGGCGTACCGTGGCCGAGATCATCGCACCACGCCTCTACAACACGATGTTCCTTGCAGCGGTGACTGCGCTGATAGCTGTTCCTCTGGCCTTGGGGCTTGGCATTCTGGCTGCGCTGTACCGCAACGGCTGGTTCGACCGGCTGGTGAATGTCGCGACACTGACAACCATTTCATTCCCGGAATTTTTCGTCGCCTATATGCTCGCCTACCTGGTGATCTCGCGCGACACATTCATCGGATCCGATTTCGCTCAAACGCTGCCTCATTGGCTCACTGTCTTGCTGAACTGGATGCTCAATGCGGTTCCCAAATTTCCGACATTGTCGAATGTGAACGATCAGACGCCATTTTGGGAGCATCTCTGGAAAGTCGCCCTGCCGGCAATCACGCTTACGCTGGTAATCGTGGCCCACATGATGCGCATGACCCGAGCGGCCATCATCAACATGCTGGCAAGCCCCTACATCGATATGGCGCGCCTCAAGGGAATGTCCCCGATGGTGATCGTGCTGAGGCATGCCCTGCCCAATGCCTGGGCTCCGATCGTCACTGTGGTGGCGTTCAACCTGGCGTATCTCATCGTCGGAGTGGTCGTGGTCGAGGTCGTTTTCGTCTACCCCGGCATCGGCCAGCTGATGGTTGACGCGGTGAAATCCAGGGATGTTCCGGTTGTCCAGGCCTGCGCCCTGATTTTCGCCGCGACTTACATCCTTCTCAACCTGCTAGCCGACATTATTTCCATCGCCACCAATCCCAGGCTCTTGCACCCACGATGACCAGATCCGAATCTGTCGCGGCGGTTCAAAGGCTGAGGCGCTCGCGTGCCACCCGGGCGAAAACTGCGCTGAAGAAGGCACCGTTCAGCGCATGGTTCGGCATCGTCGTGATCCTCGGCTACGTCTTTGTTGCGGTCTTCGCGCACTGGATAGCCCCATATGGCGAGACGCAGGTTTTCAGCGAAGCCTTCGCGCCGTGGAGCCAGGAGTTCAAACTGGGAACCGATCAGCTCGGCCGCGACATGCTCACCCGCTTGATCTACGGTGCGCGCAATACCATCGCTATCGCGGTCGCGACCACGTTACTGTCCTTCGCGGTCGGCGTCTCGCTCGGCCTTCTTGCCGCATTGTACAGGGGGTGGCTCGACCAGATCTTGTCGCGTGCAGTGGACGTGCTGATGTCAATCCCGAGTCTGATCTTCGCGCTGGTGCTGCTGACGATCTTCGGCTCGTCGATCACGAGCCTGATTGTCATCATTGCGCTTCTGGATTCCACCCGGGTCTTTCGGCTTTCTCGCGCCGTCGGGCTTAACGTGGCGGTGATGGAATATGTCGAGGTGGCACGATTGCGCGGCGAGGGACCGAAATGGATCATCGCCAAGGAAATCCTTCCCAATGTCATGCCGCCACTGGTCGCCGAGTTCGGCTTGCGATTCTGCTTCGTCTTCCTGACAGTCGCGGCGCTGTCGTTTCTCGGCGTCGGTATTCAGCCGCCGACGGCCGATTGGGGATCAATGGTGCGCGAGAACGCGACCCTGATCACCTACGGCGATGTCACCCCGCTACTTCCGGCCGGCGCGATTGCTCTCCTTACCGTGTCCGTGAATTTCGTGGTGGACTGGTTCCTGCAAGCAACAAGCGGGTTGCGGGATGAAAAGTAGCGGCCCAGGCCCACGCGAAAAAGGAAAGGATCTGCTTCAAATCCGCAATCTGCATGTGGAGGGGTTCTCGGATGAGCGGTGGCATCCCATTGTCCACGGGGTCGATCTGACGCTGAAGCGGGGCCAGGTTCTTGGGCTGATCGGAGAGTCAGGCGCCGGCAAGTCTACCATTGGCCTTGCCGCAATGGGTTATGCCAAGCCGGGCTGCCGGATCACGCAAGGCTCGGTCCTGTTCGACGGGATTGATCTTCTGGCAGTCAATGAAAAAGGGCGCCGTCGCCTCAGGGGCTCCCGCATTGCCTATGTCGCGCAAAGCGCGGCTGCCTCTTTCAATCCGGCACATCGGCTCTTGGAACAAACCGTCGAAACCGCGGTGGCGCATGGACTTGCCGGCCGGGAAGAGGCGAACCGGAGCGCCGTCGATCTTTATCGACGCCTTCAACTCCCAGAACCGGAGACCATAGGCTTTCGTTATCCTCATCAGGTCTCCGGCGGGCAGTTGCAACGGGCAATGACAGCGATGGCAATGGCTTGTCGTCCGGACCTCATAATATTCGACGAGCCAACAACGGCGCTCGACGTGACCACGCAGGTTGAAGTTCTAGCTTCCATTCGCAACATCGTGGAGGAACTCAGCACCGCTGCAATCTATGTGACGCATGACCTGGCGGTGGTGGCGCAAATGGCGGATCGTATCATGGTTCTGCGCCACGGACGTACCGTGGAGGAGGCAGACACACGCCAGATGCTGGCCTCACCCAGCCAGGAATATACAAAAACGCTCTGGGCCGTACGCAAGCTCGCCAAGCCCGAAGTTCCAGCCGATGACTATCTGCTGACGATAGACAACGTTACCGCGGCCTATGCAGGAAAGGTCAAGGTGCTCCAGGATGTCTCCATCAAGGTTCCGCGCGGAAGAACCGTGGCTGTGGTCGGCGAATCCGGTTCGGGGAAATCGACGCTCGCTCGAGTCGTCACCGGCCTTTTGCCGCCAATTTCAGGCTCGATTTCTTTTGCCGGCCAGCTTCTTTCCACGGGCCTGAAGACGCGGCCGAAAGAGGTCCTGCGCCGCATACAGATGATTTATCAGATGCCCGACAACGCCCTGAATCCGCGCCAAACGGTCGAAGAAGTCATAGCTCGGCCGCTCGAATTCTACCTCGGCCTTAAGGGCGCGCGGAGGGATCGCCGGATCGGCGAACTTATGCACATGGTCGAGATGAGCGAAGATTTTCTGGAACGCCTGCCTGGCGAGCTGTCGGGTGGCCAAAAACAGCGCGTCTGCATTGCCCGGGCGTTGGCTGCCGATCCGGAGCTTATCATCTGCGACGAGATCACGTCCGCGCTCGACCAGATCGTCCAAGAGGAAATTCTCAAGCTTCTCATACGTCTCCAACGTGAACTCGGAATGAGCTACATCTTCATTACCCATGACATTGCTACGGTGCGCGCGATAGCCGACGAAATCGTCGTCATGCACCGCGGCAAAGTCGTCGAGCAGGGATTGAAGAGCGAAGTTCTCACGCCACCGCACGCGGCCTATACCGAACGGCTTTTGTCCTCTGTTCCGGAAATGAATCCGGACTGGCTGACAAGGCTGCTGGCCAGCCGGAAGATCTGACGGATCGGCTATCCGCGCCCGGCATGTTCCTCACTGTCAGCTTCCTGGAGCGCTAACGCTGCTCGATCAGCGTCTTCGCCGCATCTTTCCCCACCGAGAGGATGCGATCGGACAATTCCGTTCCGCCCACGGCGCGGGCCATTTGCAGCGTGCCGAGGAGCGTTGCGAAGACAGCCAGCGCCACGCCCTCCGGATCCTTGGCCTGCGGTAGCGCTTGCGCCAACTGGCGCACCAAAGCCAGCAGGTGGTCTGTATAGGCTTCACGCGTCTCAGGCGGCTGACGGGCGAGCTCCGGCAGCAGCGCGGCTGACGCGCAGCCCTTTCCGGGATTGTCCCGGTGCTCGGCCGACAGATACGTGCCGATGGCCATCTCCACGCCCGAAGCTAATGCTTCTGCCAGTTGCTGCGCCTGAAGCTCCATCGCCGCCGCCACGCTTTCGCGGACAAGCTGCGCCTTGGATTGAAAGTGCGGATAGAAGGCGCCGTTCGTCAGCCCGGCGTCGCTCATGATGGTCGCCAGTCCGGACGCGGCGATGCCGTCGCCGCGAAAGCGTTCTGCCGCGACCTCCAGGATCCGTCCGCGCGAGGCGTCCTTCCGGCCCTTTTCGTAGCGCATGGCTGCTATTCCTTTCTGCTATTGCATTATGAGTGTAATCTGATATTACGACTGTAATTCAACGGGCGCAAAAAAGCTAGCCCTCATGATTTTGGAGCACGAAATGAATGCGAATTCCGAAAAAACCGCTGTTGTGACGGGAGCCTCTTCGGGCATTGGCCGCGCCAGTGCCGAGGCTCTGGCAAAGGCGGGGTTCACAGTCTTCGGAACCAGCCGGCGCAAGGCCGACAACGGCCCGGACGGGGTGACCATGCTGGTTTGCGACGTGACCGACGGTGAGGCCGTTGCCGCACTCGTTTCTACGGTGCTGTCGCAGACCGGCCGGATCGACCTCTTGGTCAACAATGCCGGCGTCGGCCAGCTTGGAGGCGCCGAGGAATTCTCGATTGCACAGGTGCAGGCCTTGTTCGACGTCAATCTGTTCGGCGTCATCCGCATGACCAATGCGGTGCTGCCGTCGATGCGGCGGCGTGGCGAGGGGCGCATCGTCAATATCGGCTCTGTGCTGGGACTGGTGCCGGCGCCGTATTCAGCGCATTATTCGGCGGTCAAGCACGCGCTCGAGGGCTATTCGGAATCGCTCGACCACGAGGTTCGTGCCTTCAGTATCCGCGTCTCGGTCATCGAGCCGGCATTCGTTCGCACTGTCTTCGACCAGAACGGGATCCAACCGGATTCGCCGTTGCAGGAATACGATCAGGCTCGAGCTACGCTGGAAGCGCTGCTTCGCGATGTGATGCCTGTCGCCGATCGGCCCGAAGTGGTGGCGCAGGTGGTCGTCAAAGCAGCGACCGATGCCCGTCCGCAACGGCGCTACACCGCCGGCAGGGCAGCGCGCCAGGTCAGCCTGCTGCGTCGCTTTGCTCCCGCGGGGATATTCGACAAGAGCCTGCGCAAACAGTTCCGCCTGCCGGTTTGAACAACAGCGAGCAGAGGATTTTACGCACATGCGACTGGCAACGACAACACGATTGGCCAGCCCCCGCAAGGCGGAGGTGCCAAGCATGACACATGGGTTCAAGCGGTCGCCCCACTTACGGGCATCGTTCCAGGACACGCCAACGCACTCCGTCGATGTCGGCGGCACGGCATTCGTCTATCGGCAGCTCGGACCAAGGACGGGCGTGCCGGTAATCCTGCTGAACCATCTCGGCGCTCAACTGGACAATTTCGATCCACGCATCGTCGATGGCCTCGCCGCGACCCGGTGGGTGATTGCCTTCGACAACAGGGGCGTTGGTGCTTCAGGCGGCAAAACGCCGTCACGCATCGCCGAGATGGCACGGGATGCGGTCGCCTTTGTCCGGGCGCTGGGGTTCGATCAAGTCGATCTCTTCGGTTTCTCGCTCGGCGGCTTCGTGGCGCAGGAGATCGTGCTGACCGAGCCCAGGCTTGTGCGCAAGCTCATCCTGGCCGGCACCGGGCCGGCCGGCGGCCAAGGCATCGACAAGATGACGCCACTGACGATCGTGGACATGATCAAGGGTGCGCTGACTTTTCGGGATCCGAAATACTATCTGTTTTTCACCAGAACGGTGAACGGGCGCCGCGCCGCGAAGGCGTTCCTGCAGCGGCTGACAGAGCGCAAGGCCGACCGCGACAGGCCGATATCGCTTAGCGCGTTCGGCGCGCAACTCCGGGCGGTGAAGGCTTATGGACTACAGGCGCCGCAAGATTTGAGCGTCATCCGCGTCCCTGCGCTGATCGCAAATGGCGATCACGACAGGATGGTGCCGAGCGTCAATACCCACGATCTCGCCCGCCGCATTCCGGGGGCGCAATTGGTGATCTATGCGGATGCCGGCCATGGCGGGGTGTTCCAGAACCACGCGAATTTCGTTCCGAAAGCATTGGCCTTTCTCGAGGCCTGACACCCCTCACCGGGCGGCTTTCGTCCCGAACATCAACAATCTCTCAGAAAGTCACTGCCATGAAGGCATTCGTCGTCGACAAATACAGCAAGAACGGCACGCTGCGGCTGGCCGAAATGCCGGAGCCGAAACTCGGGGACAGTGATGTCCTGGTCGAGGTCCACGCCGCGGCGGTGAACCTGCTCGATTCCAAGGTCAAAACCGGAGAGTTCAAGCTGATCCTGCCCTATCGCCGGCCGTTCATCCTGGGTCACGACGTGGCCGGGAGGGTTGTCCGCGTGGGATCGAAAGTCCGCAAGTTCAAACTCGGCGACGACGTCTATGCGCGGCCGCGCGATGGCCGGATCGGGACGTTCGCCGAGTTCATAGCCATGGATGAAGCCGACGTGGCCCTGAAGCCCGGGAACCTCAGCATGGAGGAGGCGGCCTCGATCCCGCTGGTCGGCCTGACCGCCTGGCAGGCGCTCATCGAAAGGGCCAGCCTGAAGAGGGGACAGAAGGTCTTCATTCAAGCCGGATCCGGCGGCGTGGGGACATTCGCCATCCAACTGGCAAAGCATCTCGGCGCGACCGTTGCGACCACCGCCAGCGCGGCGAGTGCCGGTCTGGTCAAGGGGCTCGGCGCCGATGTCGTCGTCGACTACAGGAAAGACGATTTCGAAAAAGTCCTGTCGGGCTACGACGTCGTCTTGAACAGCCAGGACGCCAAGACACTTGAAAAGTCACTGAATGTGCTGAAACCGGGAGGCAAGCTCATCTCCATCTCCGGCCCACCGGATCCGGACTTCGCCAGGGAAAAGGGACTGAACATGGTGCTGAGGCTGGTGCTTCGCCTGCTGAGCCGCGGTATTCGAGCGAGAGCCAAGCGCCGTGGCGTGACGTTCTCGTTTCTCTTCATGTGGGCGCAGGGCGAGCAGTTGAGCAAGATCGCATCGCTCATCGAAGCCGGCGCGATCCGCCCGGTCGTCGATCGGGTCTTTCCCTTCGAGGCGACCAACGAGGCGCTGGCCTATGTCGAAACAGGACGCGCCAAGGGCAAGGTCGTCATCAAGGTCCGATAGCAACTCAGCTGCGATCGAGGTCAGCCGCGCCGGGCTGCATCGATCGCCGCGACGTCGATCTTCGTCATCTCCATCATTGCATCAAAGGCGCGTTTGGCTTCCTCGCCGCCGGCCGCCATGGCCTCGGTCAACGTGCGCGGCGTGATTTGCCAGGACACGCCCCATTTGTCCTTGCACCAGCCGCACGCGCTCTCCTGGCCGCCATTGCCGACGATGGCGTTCCAGTAGCGGTCGGTTTCCTGCTGATCGTCGGTGGCGATCTGGAACGAGAAGGCCTCGCTCTGCTTGAATGTGGAGCCGCCGTTCAATCCGATGCAGGGAATGCCGGCAACGGTAAATTCGACCGTCAACACGTCGCCTTTCTTGCCGGACGGAAAGTCGCTCGGCGCACGGTGAACGGCGCCCACCCTGGTGTCGGGAAAGGTCTCCGCGTAGAAGCGAGCCGCAGCCTCGGCGTCCTTGTCGAACCAGAGGCAAATCGTGTTCTTTGGCATCGTTGGCATTGCGTGTTCCTTTCGGTGTTGGGGTCGGCGGAGGTCAGCCCAGCAAATTACGTGCCGTGCGCATGAAGATCCTTGACCCGATCGGGATCAGGTCGTCGGGAAAGTCATAGTCGGGATTGTGCAAGGCAGGGTGCCGCTCGCCTGCACCGAGGAAGAACATCGCCGACTTGGCACTGTGGCCGAACAGGCCGAAATCTTCAGAGGCGCGCATCGGCAGGGCTTCTTCGCCGTGCGCGACGCCCTCTTCATCAAG
>NZ_RZPQ01000180.1:0-8862 GCF_003999135.1 Mesorhizobium sp. M7A.F.Ca.CA.004.06.1.1
GATAGGGTGAGGGGCGGCACAAACGTTGAGATTCTGCTTGCGCCCTCGGCGCTGCCCCTCACCCTATCGCTTCGCGACCACCCCATCCCCCGTAACCGGGGCGAGGGAAGAGGCGCCAGCCGCCAGTTCACTCTGGAAACCGATAAAAGATCGTTCCATTGTCGCGCGTGACGCGTTCAATGCTTATGCGCGAGCCGATCAGATGCAGGCGTTTGTCCTTGATGAGAACAGACGGACCGTTCTCGACAGAGACCAGATAGATGCCGACGCGGTCCCACTGGACACTTCTGACCATTGCGTCGACGGTGACGACCGACCGGATTGGGCTTGCCATATTCGTCCACTTGAGCGGATCAAGGACCAACACCGCCGCAAACAAAGCAACAATCAGGATCACGCCCAGCACGTGCCCTTTCACATCCGCAAAAGTCCACGACATCGACGTGAATCCCCCAACCGCCGATTCATGTGGTGGACAGAAGGCCGACTTTCAATCGGCCTCCCTGTTTCAGGAAATTGCTGTTAGAGTCCCGGCTTGTCGGCGCGCTGTTACTTTGCCTTTGAAAGCGCCAGCCACAGGCCGCCGCCGACCATGAAGCTGCCGCTGATCCTCGACAAAAGCTTGATGCGGCCGGCCGACAGCAGGCGCCCGGCGCGGCCGGCGGCCAGCGCATAGGTCGAATCCGAGAAGGCGGCGAAGATCATGGCGGTCAGGCCCATGATGGCGATCTGCAGCGAGTAGTTGCCTTGCGGCGAAATGAACTGCGGAAAGAAGGCGCCGAAGAAGATCAACGTCTTGGGGTTGCTGAGCGCCACCAGCAGGCCCTGCAGGAAGAAGCCGCCGCGCGGTTTCCTGGCCGTTCCATCGGCGTTCAGCGTGCCTTTGGAACGGAACATCTGCACACCCATCCAGATCAGATAGGCGGCGCCGATCAGCCGCACCCACTCGAACCAGTGGCCCATGCCCGAGATCAGTGTGTTGAGGCCGATGCCGACGATGGCGATCATCACGGCAAGCCCTGCCTGCGTGCCGGCGACATTGGCGAGACCGGCGCGGGAGCCATGGCGGATGCTGTTGGCGATGATCAGCGTGACCGTTGGGCCGGGCACCAGGATGATGACGATGCAAGCCAGGACATAGGCGGCGTAGAGTTCGAGCGACATGACTTTTCCCCAGGAATGCCGCCGATGCGGCGCGGCTTGAGGACAATCAATGCATAGCAGCGCAGCCGGTGCAAGCCGCTAACTAGCGCCCTGCGACACGCCAGTCCGCTCGGTTCAGGCGCCGGTCTGCCAAGGCAGCGTTGCCTCATAGGCCGCCGCCGCCTTCAGCACGGCGAGGTCGCCGCGCGGCCGGCCGATCAGTTGCATGCCCATCGGTCGGCCCCTATCGTCGAAGCCGACCGGCACGTTGGCCGCCGGGCAGCCGCCCAAGGTCGCGAAGGCGGAAACCTGCATCCAGCGGTGATAGCTGTCCATTGCGCGTCCGGCGACCTCACGCGGCCAATGCGTATCGACATCGAAGGGGAAGACCTGCGCGGTCGGCAGCGCGACGAGATCATAGCGGTCGAAGATCGACAACAGCGTGCGATGCCAGGATGTACGGGTCACGGAGGCGGCGCGGATCTGCGGCGCCGTCAGCCGCATGGCGTTCTCCACTTCCCAGATGGCTTCCGGCTTGAGCAGGCGGCGCTTCGCGGGATCGTCATAGTGGGTTTTGAGCGCGCAGCCGCTGCTGGCCTGGCGCAGCGTCACGAAGGCCTGCCACAGCGCTTCGAAATCGAAATCCGGCAGCAGGGGTTCGCTAGGGAAGGATGCATCCGCAAAGCGGCCAAGTGCCGCCTCGCACAGGCCGAGAATGCCTGTTTCAACCGGCAGATGACCGCCGAGGTCGCCGAGCCAGGCGATGCGGCCACCAGTTGCCGGTATTCCAAGCCCTTCGAGGAACGAGCCGGGTTTCTCGTAGGACAATGGCGCGCGCGGGTGGTAACCGGCCTGCACATCGAGCAGCAGGGCCATATCACGAACGTTGCAGCCCATCGGCCCGTCGACGCCCATCTGCGCATGGAAGACTTCGAAATCGGGTCCGCCGGGAACAAGTCCTTGCGACGGGCGGAAGCCAAAAACATTGTTCCAGGCGGCCGGGTTGCGCAGCGAGCCGCCGAAGTCGCTGCCATCGGCGACGGGCACCATGTTAAGCGCCAGGGCCACCGCCGCGCCGCCGCTCGAGCCGCCGGCGGTCAGGGCCGGATCGAACGCGTTCAACGTCGGCCCGAACACGGCGTTGTAGGTGTTGGAGCCAAGCCCGAATTCGGGGACGTTGGTCTTTCCGATGATGATGGCGCCGGCATTGCGGATGCGCTCGACAAAGAAATCGTCTTCCTGCGGCACGAAATCGGCGAAGATCGGCGAGCCGAAGGAGGTCCTGAGGCCCGTGGTCGAGGCGAGATCCTTGATGGCGATCGGCATGCCGAAAAGTGGACCCGCCGCTTCGGCTCGCGACAGGCTGGCATCGGCCGCATTGGCTTCGCGCAGGATATCGGCGCGATCGCGCAAGGAGACGATGGCGTTGACCAGCGGATTGACCGCCTCGATGCGATCGAGGAATGCCGCCACCACCTCGCGCACGGAAAGCTCTCTCTCCCGGATCGCGCCGGCGAGTTCGACAGCGGACAGGCGGCAGATGTCGCTTGCCGGCGGCACGGCATGTTTCGTTTGCGGACGCAGCATTTTAACGGGTTTCCTGCAGCGCCTGATCGACGTCTTTGGCGAGCGGGATCGCCGGTTGGGCGCCAGGCTTCAGGCAGGCCAGCGAACCGGCCGCGCCAGCGCGCGCCAGCGCCTGTTCGAGCGTGAGGCCCGACGACAGGCTGGCGGCGAAATAGCCGCAGAACGTATCGCCGGCGCCGACCGTGTCGACAGGGGTGATCTTGCGTGCCGGAACGGTGAGGAATTCGCTCGGCGTTGCCGCCATCACGCCGTCGCCGCCGAGCGTGACGACGACGGTGCGGCCGGTCTTTCCGGCAAAGTCGCGCATACGGGCCGCCCGGTCGCGGCCTTGCAGCGACAGCGCTTCGCCATAGAGGTCGAACTCGGTTTCGTTGGCGACGACATAGTCCGCCTTGCCGAGAAAGCCGGCTGCCTGCCCCTGGAAAGGCGCCGTGTTGAGCACGGTAATGGCGCCGGCCGCCCTTGCCTGGTCGAGGGCGGCATCGACGGTGGCCAGCGGAATCTCATTTTGCAGCAGCACGACGTCGCCTTTTTTCAGAAAGGCCTTGGAGAGATCGCCTGGCACCACGGAAGCGTTGGCGCCCGGCACCACGGCGATGATGTTCTCGCCGTCGTCGGCGACCATGATCAGTGCCGTGCCGGTCGAGGCATGAGTCTCGGCAACGCCGGACAGGTCGACCTTGCCGTCGCGCAGCAAGGCCAGTGCCTCGGCGGCGAAGCTGTCCCTGCCGACGGCGCCAACCATGCGCACCGAGGCGCCGGCGCGTGCGGCGGCCAGTGCCTGGTTGGCGCCCTTGCCCCCAGGTGCGGTGGTGAAGGCCGAGCCGCCCACCGTCTCGCCGGGACTCGGCAAGCGGTCGACCTTGGCGATAAGGTCGAGGTTGATCGAGCCGATGACGATAATCAAGCAGGGCCTCCTGGCAACGCAAATTCAAAATATCGGAGCGTCTTCGTGCGTCCGGGCGAACGCAGATCGTTCCGATTGCGTGGAAGCTAACCTGTAAGGCCGCGGCTTGCCAGACCACGCGCATGGTCCAGTCCGATTTGAGGTGTCGTGGCCTTATTCGCAGCGCACGGTGACCGTGCCCTGATAGTTGCCGGCGGGAAAGATACCGCTCGATTTGGTGGCGGTGAGGTCGACCTGCATCGCGTGGGTGCCGTTGGCAACCCTTTGCGGCACACTTCCGTTGACATCGACCCCCGAGCCATCGAGGCGGAAGACTGAAGCGAAGATCACGTTGGTGCCGCCGCCGCTCGGCGCGGAGGAGAATGCGGCAGGCGCCGGCGCCGAAACCGAATAGCAGTCAAGCAGGTTAAGTATCGAGCACAACAGGGAACTCGCCACCACGGTGGCGCTGGCGCTCGATCCGCCTGCCTGTTTGGAGCCCAGTATGCTGATGGCGGGATTGGCCTTCATCGTTCCGGACGCCCCGACCATGATGGTGCAGGTGCCGATGATCGCCGCCTGCGCCGGAAGGCAGGAACCGGCAAGTGCCGCCATCGCAAGCAGCGCGCGGCTACTGCTTCTTCTTTTTCTTGCCATCGCCATTTCCGGTCCTGATGCTCCAGCCTTCGTTGGCCCACCCCGGTGATGCGGCTGCGGGAGCGGTGGCGGCTACGCTGGCCGTCTGGCCGTCGGCGCCGAGGCCCATTTTGAGAAGTTTCAGCTCCAGATGCAGGCGCTCGACCTCAAGCTCATAGAGACGGCTGCAATCGACGCGCTTCGGCGTACGCCCGATCGGGATCACCACCCGGCCGTAAGTGGCGACATCATTGTCGGACTGGCTGTTGCCTCTGATAACGCCGAGATCGACATAGGCCCCGGAGCCGGAGACGGCGGAACGGCATGTGGTGCCGTCCGCGGCACGGACCTCGTCCTGACCCTGGGGCAAGGTGACACCGGGCAGGTTGAAGCCGCTCTCATTCTGGTTGAGGTTGTAGACGTCCTCGGCCCCGGCCGGCGAGGCACCCGCCCAAGCAGCCGCGAGCGCCAGTGTCAGGACTTGCGGCGCCCAAAGAACTTTCCGCATATCTGTGCCCTTATCTGCGTCTGTTGATTGGGAAAGGGGATGCTTTCGGTACAGATACGCACTTTACGCTCGGCCGCGCCGTCAAAGGGCACGACCACAAGGACAGAACGGGAAGCCTGGGAAGCCAGCTGGAAGACATTTGGAGAGATTCTGGCATCTACCGGCTGAAAATCCTGATCGTAGACGTGGATTTCGACCCGGATCTTCCGGTCGTAGGGATTGGCAGGGAAGATGCGGACCGCGAAGACGTCGGTGAAGCTGTTGATCTCGCCACGCATCGGCGACATCGATTGGGCCTTGGCGGCAATGGGTGTCAATCCGATGGCCAATGCCGTCGCCAGGATTCGAGCATGTTTCAACGACCCCTCCTTCGCCACGCGTCATTCGCAGCGCAGCGTTACCGTTGCCTGATAATTGCCGTTGGCGAAGCGATTGCTGCCGCCTTTGGTTCCAGCGAGGTGAACCGAGACGAGATCGGCGCCGGGGGTGGTGATGCTGGTTGCCGAGCCGGTCTCGACGATGGCATGCGCGCCGGTGGCGGAGTAGGTCGGCGTCCAGGTCGTCGACGTGCTGTCTGCCGATGGCACCGTCATGGTGGTGACCGGATCGACGCTGAGCGACACACCTCCGGTCGTCGTCAGTGTCACGGTCCCAGCCGAGCCGCCGCTGTTGTGGGAACTGAGGGACTGGAGATCGGGGCTGGCCGTCATCGTGCCGTTGGTGGCAACGACAAGCGTGCAGGTGGGCGCGATCGTGCCATTGAAGATGACATTCTGCGTCGCGGCCAACGCGGCCTCGTCGAGGCTGGCAACCAGCAGAGCTGCGGCGCAGGCGGCGCGAAACAATGTCATCGGGACCTCCTATCAAGCCGGATCGTCCGGATTAATATGAGGGCATCATCACTTTATCGTGGTTAATTTAGAGTTACCTAAAATAACGGCTCAAAATAACAACTGCAGGGGACCGGAGGTTGCCCTGGGTTGCAACGGCGGAAACCACAGTCTAAATCGCGCTTATACTTAAGAAGGCCGATATATCCATGTTTTCCTTCGCAATATCGAGGAAAATCGATATTACGATACCTGCCCGGCTTCCCAGCCCAGAATGGCGCGCTTGCGGGTCAGGCCCCAGTGATAGCCGGTGAGATCGCCTGATTTACCGATGGCGCGGTGACAAGGCACCACGAAAGAGAGCGGATTGGCCCCGTTGGCCGCACCGACAGCACGGCTGGCGGACGGTGCGCCGATGCTGGCCGCAATCGAGGAATAGGTGCGGGCCTTACCCATCGGGATCTTGAGCAGCGCCTCCCAGACGCGAACCTGGAAGTCGGTGCCGATCATGACGACATGCAGCGGCTGGTCGGGGCGCCACAGCGTCGGATCGAAGATACGGGCGGCATAGGGACCGGTAGCAGTCATGTCCTCGACATAGACGGCGTTCGGCCAGCGGCTGGACATGTCGGCGAAGGCGGCGCGTTCCTCGCCGGGGTCGCTGAAGGCGAGGCCGGCGAGCCCGCGCTCGGTGGCCATGATCAGGGCGGTGCCGAACGGCGAGGAATGGAAGCCGTAGCGGATGGTGAGCCCGGCGCCGCGTGTCTTGTAGTCGCCCGGCGACATCGCCTCATGGGTGACGAACAGGTCATGCAGCCGGCCCGGGCCGGACATGCCCAGTTCGAACGAGGTCTCGAGCAGCGGCATGCCGGAATCGAGCAGCCTGCGCGCATGGTCCAGCGTCACCGCCTGCAGGAAGGCTTTGGGCGACAGGCCGGCCCAGCGGGTGAAGAGTTTTTGCAGGCCGGTCGGCGTCTCGCCAACCTCCTCGGCCAGTTCTTCGAGGGAAGGCTGATCGCGATAGTCGAGACTGATCTTCTCGATGGCACGGCGCACGATTTCGTAGTCGCTGCCTTCAGGCGTGATGTCCTTTTTGAGGACTGCGGTGTGTGTGCTCATGGAACTGTCTCCTTGAGCCGGAATATCGCCCCTCGGGGCGTCGATCGCCACCCGAAACTTGCCTTCCTACGCCGCATACGTAGATGGACACGGGATTCGAGCCCAGGAGCCGCCCGTGGCTGGCTCAGCGTGCCTTGGCGGTCGCCAGCGCGCGCGAAAAGGCGGTGGCAAAGCTCTCGCGGGAATCGGGGTCCAGGAAGGATCCGATCGGCACGTTCTGCCCTTGGCCTTCCACCGTCATCCCTGTGATGCCGATCTCGGCGTGGCGGGCTACCGAAAACCGCGCCCAGAACGGATTGAAGCGATGCGCTTCCGATTTGCCGGAAGGTGCGGTCTTGCGGATGTCGAGGCTGGTGCGCGAGACCGAGACTTCCTCGCGGGCGCGAGCGGCCCGGTAGTTGATGCGAAAGGCGAGGTAGACGGCGGCCACGTCGAGGCCGAAGAAGCCGAACACCGGCCAGGCGCCGCGCGACAGGAAAAACGCGCCTGTCACCAGCCAGCCGAACAGCAGCGCGCCCATCAGGATGAAGAAGCCTGTCCGGCCCAGAGACCGGTGCGGGGTGAGTAGCGCCTGAAAGAATGGCTCGTCGGCCTGAAACGAGGCGTTTGTGTCGCTCATGAGGGGATATTATAGGAGGGAAATGGCAAGCCCCAAGTCCAAAGATTCTTCCCTGTCCAAAAAAGAGCTGTTGCCCGCACGACGCGATGGGTCGAACGTCAAGCCACGCCCGCGGCCGGTGCGGAGCTCGTCGCGCTACAGCCCGGCCGAAGTGCACGAGATATTCCGGCGCTTTTCCGTCCAGCGGCCCGAGCCGAAGGGCGAGCTCGAACATGTCAACGCCTTCACGCTGCTGGTCGCGGTGGTGCTGTCGGCGCAAGCGACGGATGCCGGCGTCAACAAGGCGACGCGGGCGCTGTTCAAGGCCGCCGATACGCCGCACAAGATGCTGGCGCTGGGGGAGGCAAGGGTCGGCGAATATATCCGCACCATCGGGCTGTGGCGCAACAAGGCGAAGAATGTGATTGCGCTGTCGCAGGCGCTGATCCGCGACCATGGCGGCGAGGTACCCGACAGTCGCGATGAATTGGTCAAGCTGCCCGGGGTCGGGCGCAAGACCGCCAATGTCGTGCTCAATATGGCCTTCGGCCAGCACACGATGGCGGTCGACACGCACATTCTCCGTATCGGCAACCGGCTCGGATTGGCGCCCGGCAAGACGCCGGAACAGGTCGAGCAAGGATTGTTGAAGATCATTCCGGACGAATATATGCGCCATGCACATCACTGGCTGATCCTGCATGGCCGCTACGTCTGCAAGGCGCGCAAGCCGGATTGCCCGGCCTGCGTCATCGCCGACATCTGCAAGGCCGAGGTCAAGACGACCGATGTGCCGGCACCGCTGGTGCCGATCGCACCGCTCGACCCTGTCGAAGAGATTCAGGACCGAAGCGGAACGACGGCGTAATTCAACTCTCCTCCACAAACACCTCTTCGCGCTTTTTCTTGACCGCCGGCAGGAAGACGATGACGAGCACGGCGAGCGCGATGAGCAGCAGGCCGGCGCTGATCGGTCTGGTCAAGAAGGTGCTCGGGTCGCCGCGCGAGAGGATCATGGCGCGGCGCAGGTTTTCCTCGAGCAGCGGGCCGAGCACGAAGCCGAGCAGCAGCGGCGCCGGTTCGCAGCGCAGCTTGGTCAGGAGATAGCCGAGGAAGCCGAAGAAGGCGACGGCGTAGAGGTCGTAGACGTTGCTGTTGACGCTGTAGACGCCGATCGAGCAGAACGCCATGATGATCGGGAAAAGCACGTAATAGGGGATCGTCAGCAGCTTCACCCAAAGCCCGATCAGTGGCAGGTTGAGGACGATCAGCATCAGATTGCCGATCCACATCGAGGCGATGATGCCCCAGAACAGCGCCGGCTGTTCGGTCGCGACATTGGGGCCGGGCACGATGCCCTGGATGATCATGGCGCCGATCATCAGCGCCATGACCGGGTTGGCTGGAATGCCGAGCGTCAGCATCGGGATGAAGGAGGTCTGCGCACCGGCATTGTTGGCCGATTCCGGTCCGGCGACGCCTTCGATGGCGCCCTTGCCGAACTCCTGCGGGTTTTTCGAGACGCGTTTTTCGACCGTGTAGGACGCAAAAGCTG
>NZ_RZPQ01000181.1:0-8854 GCF_003999135.1 Mesorhizobium sp. M7A.F.Ca.CA.004.06.1.1
GCGGTTTGCAGGACCGAGTCGACCGACGTGTAGCAGATCGTCTTGCCGGTCCGGATGTGCTCCTCGCCGAAGCGCTCGATGATCTCGGTGCCCGGCGCATGGCAATTGCCGAGAATGCCCGGCACCTTGCCTTCGCGAATGATAGCCTCGGTCAGTTCGGCCGGAAAGGCCGGAACCGTATCCGGGAAATAGCCCCAGTCGAGGCGCACCGGCAGGCCGGCGATTTCCCAATGACCGGATGGTGTATCCTTGCCGCTCGAAACCTCCTGTGCGGCGCCGTGAAAGGCAGTTGGGAGCAGATCCGCCCCGCTGTTGGCAAACCCCAGTCCCGTCGCGGTTTCGGCGGCCTTGCCAAGCCCGAGCGACGCCATGTGAGGGACAAACAGCGGTCCACTGCGAAGCCCTTCGCGATCCGCACGGCCCTCCGCACAGGCCTCTGCGATGTGCGCGAATGTGTTGGCGCCGGCGTCACCGTAGCGGTCGGCGTCGGCCGCGCCGCCGATGCCGAAGGAATCCAGAACGAAGAGGAAAGCGCGCGCCATCGAGTTGTTGCCAGTTTGACCGACCAGACATAGGGTTCCGCGACTTCATTGGCAATTCGGAAACCAAACGGCAACGGCTTGGCGTGATAGTCCAGTGCACTGGGATGGGCATGGATCGAGGACAACAGACTGTGGTTCCTGTCATGAGGGTTGCGCTGAAGACTTATGCCGCTCTCATGCTGACGCTCGTCGGGCTCTGGTCCAACCCGGCGCATGCCGACTGGCGCGATGATATCGGCACGTTTCGTATCGGCATCGTTGCCGAGCCAGGCGCCGGCAATGCCGTTCCGGGGCTGGCACTGTTGACCGACGCCTACACCAAGGCCTTGGGCATGAAGGTCGAGTTTGTCGTTGCCCGCAACTATGCCGCGCTGATCGAGGCGCAGGCCGATGCCCGCATCGAATATGCGATCTATTCGGCCACCGCCTATGCGACGGCTTCGCAGCGCTGCTTATGTATCGAGCCGCTTGTCGCTCCGGTCGATTCAGACGGCGCGATCGGCATCCGCTCCGTTCTGCTGACGCGAGACGGCAAGCTGCCTGCCCTGGCGGCGATGGACCGCCATCGTATCGCCATGGCGCCTTCGGACAGCGTCGGCGGTTCTCTCCTGCCATTGGCGGCGTTGGCGGCGGAGGGCCGCAAGATCGCGGAAGATGCACAGTTTTTGGCCCGCACCGATTCGGCCGCGGCGGCCGAGACGATGCTGGTCGACGGCAAGGCCGATGGCCTGTTCGGCTGGGTGAGGGCCGCTGCCGACGGCCCGCGAGAACCGTCGGGCACGCAGGCCAGGCTGGAGGCGGCAGGGCTCTCGGTGACGGCGCTTCGGATCGTATGGACGTCGGGCCTGTTGAGATACGGCCCCCATGCGGTCCGCAGCGATCTCGACCCGGAAGCCAAGCGCAGGCTTGCCGTGTTCCTCACCAACCTCAAGTCGACGACGCCCGATATCTACGATCTCCTGGAATCGAGACATTCCGGCGGCTTCGCTCGCGTGTCGCCAAAAGATTACGAGATGGCCGCTGCTATCGTGCGCTTCGTTTCGGACCGTGAGCCGCAGCAATAGCTGGAGCGGCCCTGCGCAGGGCCTGGCTGGTTCTGTTCAACAGTCGCTGCAAGGGATCGTCACGCTTCTGCGGGGGCGCAGATAATAGGTTTCGCCCATGGTTATGTTGCTGAAAGCCGAGGTCAGTCCAAGCTTCTGTTGACTGCTCGCGCTCCACGCGATGACCGGCGTATAGCCGAGGTTGCTTTCGACGCGGATGAGAAAAGTGTTGGCGACCTTGAGCGACGCTGGGACCGTTGTCTCGGTGGTCGCGGCGGCGCCGGCGCTGGCGACACTGGCGACCAATTTGCGTGACCAAACCACCTGTGCCTTCGTCGCATCGGACGTAACCTGTATCGCCGTGATGGTGATGCTAGGGGGCGAGCGGTTGTAGGGCTGAAGGGTGACGCTGCCGATCTGCATGATGGCGTCGACATCCGCTTTGAGGACGCTTGTCTGCTGGGTAACGAGATCGGCCACCATGCTGCCGATACGACTGACCTTCTTGCTGGTCTCGATGGCTTGCGACGCTTCCATTGTGAGGAAGTACATGATCAGCAGAATTGGCATGATCAACGCGAATTCAACCGCCGCGATGCCACGGCGATCGGACCAGAATCGACTTGCTTTCCGCCAAACTCCCGTAATCATAAGATGTGCCCCCGCACGCATCATGCCCATTGCCCTTTTCTTATACCGCTCGTGCATTCCGCTCAGTTGTCGAACGGCTCGTTCTGCCAGGTCACCGATGCGAAATGCAGGGTCTTGTTGCCGCCCATCGACTGCGCCATGAGGTCGGTCATGATCGGCCACTTGTAGAAGACCCGAAGCATGTTCCTCGACTCCGCCGCACCCGCTGTCACTGAGAACGATTGGGTTGCGGTGCCTTTCGTCAGTACGACATCGCCGTTCTGGATCTTGAAGCCTGCCGTGGCCGCATCGGCGAACGATGTATATTGGCGAAGATCCACCAGCAGTTGATTGGGACAATCCTGGGAGACGATGATCTGCAGTTTCGTGCAGATCATGTCCCGCAAATTGGTTCCGGCAACGTCAGCCGCCCTCAACTGGCCGGTGCGCAGTTTGCGCGCTACATCGTCGGTGACGTTGGCCATCACCTCCTGGCCGGCAAACGAGATGCAGCTTTCCAGAATGGCAAAGACAAGCAGCGCGAAGGGGACTGAAAGGATCGCGAATTCGATTGCCGTGGCGCCGCGCCGGTCACGAAGGAAGCGGGCGAAAAACCTTGGGCGTCTCACTCTGTGGTCGCCTGCGCGACCGAATTCCTTGCTCATGTTCGATCCTGCCGATCTCTATGTGGTCTCGGAAGGAGCATTAGCGCAAACCGATTGAGGTCCGGTTTGGATGATCGTTAAAGTCGGCGCAGGCCTCTTAACCAGACAATAACCGGAACGGCAGTCGGCAACGCCACCTATCGGCTGACGCTCATCTCCGCTTCGGAAGACTTCTCCGCTTCGCTCTTGTAGGAGCTTTCGCAATAGGGCGTGCAGGACATCGTCTGGATTTCGGCACGCCGATAGATGCGCACCGACGAAGCGGCCTGCCGCACGACGGTAACCTGCTCGTCGACGATGGGACTGCCGTCGGTATCGAGCACGACCAGATTGGTGACGCCGAAGCCTTTGCCGGTGAGCACGATCGTCGAAGCGTCCTGCACCGAAGCGTCTGCGATTGCCGGGTTGCCGACCACGATGGTGTCTGCGGGACGCGAAAGTTTGACGATCTTGGCCTGGTTCATCGTGACCTCGATGCCGGCGCCGGCCATGGCGGGCGCGACGAAGCTCGAGACGGCAAGAAGCGCGGCAATCAGGATTGACGATCTCGGCTGGGCCATTGAGGCGCTCCACGCAGGCGGACTGATCAACGGAACATGAACGAGATTGGTGAACCAACGGTTAAGCATGCGATGTTGCCAATCGTGCAATGGCCGCCAAGGGCGCCCGCGACGCGCGGTCCGGTCGGGTCGCAAGCCTACCAAATCCGGTCTGGAAGGCTCAGCGATACATTAGCCCGAGGTTAACCACGCAATATGTTCGAACCGGGAAAGGAATCGGTAAGGCTGTTTCTTAAGCCGATCGAAAGAGCTTCTCCCTAGATTGGCAGCATCCGATCAACCATCACAGAAGTTGACGGAAGTGCTGTAACACGTGGAGTAGGAGCTCTCGAATGTCTAATCTCATCGCACGTTTTGTGAAGGACGAATCCGGCGCGACCGCGATCGAATATGGTCTGATCGCCGTTCTCATCGCGCTCGCCATCATCACTGGCGCCGGCACGCTCGGCAATGCGCTGAACGCCAAGTTCACCAACATCGGCAGCACCCTGAACGGCACGCCGAGCGGCAGCTGATCGGCTTATCGCCGAGCATTTAGATTGCGTTCTGGAAAAGGGCCGCCGCGTGGCGGCCCTTTTTCTATGCCGCTGGCGATATAGGTCGTCTTTCGTTCCTAGCCTCATCAATCGTTAATCGAACATGCTTAGATTGAGCCCCATGAAATCGGACAATAGGCGTGGCGCCGATGCTTGAAGCCCTGATCTTCGTCGTTTTTCCATTCTGCATGCTGTTTGCCGCGATCTCCGACATGCTGTCGATGACGATCGCCAACCGCGTGCCGGTGCTGCTCGTCGTCGTCTTCGCGCTGGTCGCGCCCCTGACAGGCATGGACTGGGCGGCCTATGGCGGACATTTCGCCGCCGGCGCCCTGGTCCTGGCCGTGACGTTCGGCCTGTTTGCAATGGGCGGCATGGGCGGCGGCGACGCCAAGCTTCTGGCCGCCACCGCAATGTGGATGGGCCTCAATATCAATCTCGTGGAGTATCTGGTCGCCTCGACAATCATCGGCGGCCTGCTGACGCTCGCGATCATCCTCTACCGGAAGTCGCTGCTTGCGGCCGTTACCGGCCAAAATCCGTTTCTGCGCCATTTCGCCGACGAGGCAAAAGGAGTCCCCTATGGCGTCGCCCTCGGCCTTGGCGGGTTGCTGACCTATCCGGATTCGCCTTTGATGGTATGGGCGCTTGCCAGGCTGGCGACTTGAGCACTATCTTATTTTTATTGTCTGTCAGCATTGCCGAAACCCCGTTCTCAACAGGGCCGGCCCGGCCATTTTGGCCGTTCAGACCACATTCCGGCTAATTTATGTAAACCTTAAATTAATCACGATCGTAAGCATTACATTAACCTTGTTTTGACGATTGCCGCTGCAAAGTCCGGCTTGGCTACGTGGTTTGCCAGGGCAAGGGTTCGGACAAATGCCAGCATCGCGATTGATAATTCTGAGCGTGGCGGTGGCCGCGGCGGGTGGCGCTGGCTATGTCGCGAAGAACATGGTGGCACCGCCGCCCCAGGTCGTCGTCGATTCCGGTCCCCAGGCCCCGGCGGTGGCACTCCAGGATGTGCTTGTGCTTTCAGGCGACGTTCCGATGGGCAACCCGATCCAAAACAACATCGCCTGGCAATCCTGGCCCGCCGACGGCGTCAACGCGAATTTCATCACCCGCACCGCCGAGCCCGAGGCACTGGACAAGCTGAAGAGTTCCGTTGCCCGTGTGGCGATGTATGCCGGAGAACCGCTGCGGCGGTCCAAGCTGATCGGCGAGGGCCAGAGCTTCATGTCGTCGATCCTGCCTTCCGGCATGCGGGCGGTCGCCACGGCCATCTCGGCCGATACGTCGGCCGGGGGCTTCATTCTTCCCAACGATTTCGTCGACGTCATCATGACCCGCAGGGCCGATGCCGCCGGCGGCGCCGCCGGCTTCAACACCGAGACCATCCTCAAGAACATCCGTGTCCTGGCCATCGACCAGACCATTCAGGAGGACGAGGAAGGCAAGAAGACCAGGGTAGGCCAGACCGCACGCTGGAACTGACGCCCAAGCAGGCGGAGATCATCACCGTCGCCCAGCAGATGGCGGATCGCCTGACCCTGGCGTTGCGGGCGGTCGCGGACACGCAGGAAAAAAATCTGGGTGAGGCGGACTATCTCGTTTCCGGCAATGGCCGCAGAGGAACGGTGAGGCTGATCAAGTCGGGCGAAGTTTCCGAAGTGGGGGCAAGGAAATGAGGCTAGGTGGCAAACTGCCGGCAATCGTAGCCGCGGCATTCGGCCTGCTGCTCGTCGGAACGAATGTGCAAGGCAGCGTTGTCGAGGCAAAGAACGCGCAGGTCACGGCATCGACGGCCACCCAGCGCGTCAAACTCGGCCTCAACAAGTCGGTGGTCATCGACCTGCCGAGCGATGCCTACGACATTCTCGTGGCCAACCCGGCGGTTGCCGACGCGGTGACCCGCACTGCAAGGCGCATCTATCTGTTCGGCAAGTCGGTCGGCGAGACGAACATCTTTGTCTTCGGCCCGAATGGCGAGCAGATCGTCAGCCTGGACCTGGCGGTCGAACGCGACGTTGCCGGTCTTGAGGATTATATCAGACGCTTCCTGCCGACGTCGGCCATCAAGGTGGAACTTCTGAATGACAACGTCGTCCTGACTGGAACGGTCGACACGCCGCTGGACGCAAAACGCGCGGTCGACCTGGCGACGATCTTCGTTTCGGGTGGTGAAGCGACGACAGGACAATATTCGCAGACCGCAGCCGGCGGTTCGGCCCAGAGCGGTGTCGACATCGACAACCCGGACCAGGAGCGCCGCACCAGCAAGATCGTCAACCTGCTGCAGATCATTGGCGACGACCAGGTCACGCTGAAGGTCACGGTCGCCGAAGTCAGCCGCTCCGTGATGAAGCAGCTCGGCGTCAACATGGTCGGCAGCGGCGGCAGCAACGGCATCAGCTACGGTGCGCTCAGCGACAATTTCACCGGTCTCGGCAAGCAGCTGTCGAATTCAGGCTTTCAGATCGGCTCGTCGGCGCTGCAGGCCTATGTCAACGCCATGGAGCAGTCCGGGGTCATGAAAACCCTGGCCGAGCCGACCTTGACCGCCGTATCCGGGGAGAAGGCGACCTTCAAGGTCGGCGGTGAATACAATATGGTTTCAGGTGTCTCAGCAAACGTATCGCAGGACAACCAGACCGGCCTGAAGACCTACACCATCGAAAAGATCGAGTACGGCATCGGCCTGGAATTCCAGCCGGTGGTGTTGTCTCCCGGTCGCATAAGCCTGAAAGTTAGGACGTCGGTTTCCGAGCCGACAACCGAGGGGTCCGTATCGCTCTCCTCAGGCGTGACGAGCCCCGGCATGAATGCACTGTCGCTGCGCAAACGTCTTGCCGATACGACCGTTGAACTCCCCTCGGGCGGCTCCATGATGATCGCCGGCCTGGTTCGCGACGATGTCAGGCAAGCCGTCAACGGGTTGCCCGGGCTGACAAAGATCCCGGTGCTCGGCGCGCTCTTCCGCAGCAGAGATTTCGTGCGCAACGAGACCGAACTCGTCATCATCATCACGCCCTATCTGGTGAAGCCGGTGGCGCGCAACGACCTTGCCAAGCCGGACGACAATTTCAACGCCGCCAGCGATGGCGCTGCCATGTTCCTTGGCCGAGTCAATCGCGTCTACGGCACCATGCAGACCGACAAGCCCAACGGCCGCTACCACGGCGTCGTCGGCTTCATCTACAAGTGAGCGGGGAAGCGGACATGTCTCAGTCAGCATTGAAGGCAAGCACCATCGCCGCACCGATGCGCTTTGGCCGCTCGCAGGTCTGCCGGCGGTTCGTTCCTGTCCTGGCGGTTGCGGTGGCGGCGCTGCTCACCGGCTGCGCCCAGCGCGACAGCATCACGGTCGGCGCCATCCCGGACGATTATCGCACCAACCATCCGATCGTGATCGCGGAGAAGAACCAGAAGATAGACCTGCCGGTGGGCGCCGGTGACCGTGGTATGACGGGCTCTCAGCGTGACACGCTTTCGGGCTTTCTCGACGGCTACGACAGGAGCGCCGCTCCGGCGGTGACGATCGCTATCCCTGTCGGCTCGGCCAACGAGATCGCGGCGGCCGCTGCCAGCCGCGATTTTGTCAGGCTGGTGGTTGCCAGCGGCATCAAGCGCAACCGGATTGTCATGACCTCTTATCAGTCCGCTTCCGCCGAAGCCTCGGCCCCGATTCGCGTCGCCTATATCTCGGTGAAAGCTCAGACCGACAAATGCGGGCGTTGGCCCGAAGATCTGGTGGAGACCTCGGAAAACAAGCACTACGCCGATTTCGGCTGCTCGTATCAGAACAACCTCGCCGCCCAGATGGCCAATCCGGCCGACCTGCTCGGACCGCGCAAGCAGGCACCTATCGACGCCGAGCAGCGTGGGAAAGTCATCGATGGGTACCGAAATCAACCCTTCTTTGATTGGGAAGCAGAAGGCGAAGTTAGCTACTAACGATCGCAGTTCGGAGTACACGAACATGAACAATCTGGCCTATGACACTCCTGTAGACGGCAGCGATACCTCGCAGCAGGACATCGCCGCGATGCAGGCGTTGCGGCCGATCCCGCGCATCTCGATCCAGGCATTCTGCGAGACCGAGGGTGTTGCCAACCCGGTCGAGCGCGCCGGCGAGGACCGCCGCATGACGAAGGCGCATCTCAAGGTCCATATGGGCGGCGTCCCCACTGCCATCGAATTCTACCAATCGGCGCCGACGCCCAACCTGATCCTGCTGGAATCGCGCAGCGAGCCCAAGCAATTGCTGGAGCAACTCGCCCAGCTCTCGGAATATTGCGATCCGACGTCGAAGGTGGTGGTGATCGGCCACTACAATGATGTCGGCCTCTACCGCGAGCTCATCCGCAACGGCATTTCCGAATATGTGATCGCTCCGGTCTCGATGGCCGACATCGTCAGCGTGGTGTCGTCGATTTTCATCGATCCGGAAGCCGAGCCGCTCGGCCGCTCGATCGCCTTCGTCGGCGCCAAGGGCGGTGTCGGCTCCTCGACGATCGCCCACAATGTGGCTTGGGCGATGTCCTCCCTGTTCAAATCCGAAGTGGTCGTCGCCGATCTCGATCTGGCTTTCGGCACCGCCAACATCAATTTCGACCAGGATCCGGCGCAAGGCATCGCCGAGGCGGTGTTTTCACCCGAACGCATCGATGAAGTCTATCTCGACCGGCTGCTGACCCAGTGCGCCGAGCATCTGTCGCTGCTGGCAGCGCCTTCGACGCTCGAACGGGTCTATGATTTCGATCCCGAGGCCTTCGCGCAGCTTATCGACACCGCCCAGCGCAGCGTGCCGCTTCTGGTGCTCGACGTCCCGCATGCCTGGACGGGCTGGACCAAGAACACCCTGGTCAAGGC
>NZ_RZPQ01000182.1:0-3258 GCF_003999135.1 Mesorhizobium sp. M7A.F.Ca.CA.004.06.1.1
CGGTCGATGACGGCACGTTGGCCTGCGTCTGGAGCGGCGGCCAGAGGGTGGTGATGTTCTTCGAGGGACGACCCGAAGGGCTCGAAGAAGACGAGACATTCCAGCCGCGTCAAGTCATCGTCACAACCGATCCGATGCAGCTCACCCTCGGCAACATGGCGTCCCGCGATCTGTTTCGTCCCGCTGCAAGCGTGGAAGAGCGCATCCGGCTCGTCGCACCGTTCGCGACCCTGGGACAGAAGCTTTGCGATCAACCGGCGGGCGCCCGCGTCGGCCACGGCGAATTGTAGGAACGAACCAAATGCTTCTCATCCGCTGCCCCTATTGCGAGGAAGAGCGTCCGGAACTCGAGTTCCGCAACGCCGGCGAGGCGCACATCGCGCGCTCGGCCAATATGGCCGGCGAGAGCGACGACGATTTTGAAAAGTTCTTCTTCATCCGCTCCAACCCCAAGGGCATCATTTATGAGCGCTGGCGGCACATGCATGGCTGTGCGCGCTTCTTCAATGCCGTACGCGACACCGTCACCGACAAATTCGTCATGACCTACAAGGCCGGCGAGCGGAAGCCGTCGAAGCTCCCGGGAGTTGCCAAATGAGCGGCGCGTTCCGCATTCCCGGCGCTGGCCGCTTCAGCCAAGCCAAGACCGCGCGGTTCAGCTTCGATGGCCGGTCCTATGCCGGCATCGAGGGCGACACGCTGGCCTCGGCGCTGCTCGCCAATGGCGTCCATCTCGTCGGCCGTTCGTTCAAGTACCACCGTCCGCGCGGCATCCTGTCGGCGGGCGCCGAGGAGCCGAACGCCCTGGTCGAAATCAAGCGCGACGCGGCACGCAAGACGCCGAACGTGCGGGCGACCGTGCAGGAGCTCTATGACGGGCTTGATGCGCAGTCGCAGAACCGCTGGCCGTCACTGTCCTTCGACCTCGGTGCGGTCAGCGATATCGCCTCACCGCTGCTTTCGGCCGGCTTCTACTACAAGACCTTCATGTGGCCGAAAGCGGCGTGGAAGAGGCTCTACGAGCCAAAGATCCGCGCCGCGGCCGGTCTTGGCGTTTCCCCGGACCAGCCGGACCCCGACCATTATTCATCGCGCTACGCGCATTGCGACGTGCTGGTGCTGGGCGGCGGTGCGGCAGGCATCGCGGCAGCGCTTGCGTCGGCCGAGACCGGCGTGCGCGTCATCCTCGCCGACGAGCAGGCCGAGTTCGGCGGCAGCCTGCGTTTCGAGAGCGGCGCGAAAATCGACGGCCAGGACGGTTTTGCCTGGGCGCAAGCTGCCGTGGCGAAGCTCGCCGCAATGGACAATGTCCGCGTGCTGTCGCGAACGACGGCGTTCGGCTACTATGCGCAGAATTTTGTGGGGCTGGTCGAGCGTGTCAGCGAGCATCTGAGGACCCCCGGCCACGATCTGGCGCGCGAGCGGCTGTGGCAGGTCCGGGCCAAGCGCGTGGTGCTGGCCTCGGGCGCGATCGAGCGCCACATGGTGTTTGCCGACAATGACCGGCCGGGCATCATGCTGGCGGGTGCCGCGCGCACCTATCTCAACCACTATGGCGTCGCGGTCGGCAGGAATGTCGGCGTCTACACCGCCAATGATTCTGCTTACGCGGCGGCGATCGACCTGAAGAAGGCCGGCGTCAACGTGGCGGCGATCGTCGATCTGCGCGAAAATCCGACCGGACCGGTGATCGACGAGGCGAGGGCGCTCGGCATCGAGATCAATTTCGGCCGCGCGGTGATCCGCGCTGGCGGTAAGCTCAGGGTGTCGTCGATGACCGTGCAGCCGAAGAATGGCGGCGGCGAACGCACCATCGCGGTCGATGCGATCCTGATGTCGGCCGGCTGGACGCCGTCGGTGCATCTGTTCTCGCAGTCGCGCGGAAAGGTCGCCTTCAACGACGAGACCAAGCGCTTCGTGCCGGGCACCTATGCGCAGGACTGCGTCTCGGTGGGCGCCTGCAACGGCACCGACGGGCTGTCGGCGACGGTGGACGAGGCCTATGCGGCGGGCGCCAAGGCGGCGAAAGATGCCGGCGCCAAAGCCGCCAAGAGCAGTAAGCCGAAGGTCGATGCGTCGGAGAGCTGGTCGCGCGGTATGTTGGGCGCGGCGCCCGGCGCCGGGCCGGACACGACTGTGAAGGCGTTTGTCGATTTCCAGAACGACGTCACCGCCAAGGATATCCGCCAGGCGGTGCACGAAGGCATGCGCTCGATCGAGCACGTCAAGCGCTTCACCACCAACGGCATGGCGACCGACCAGGGCAAGACCTCCAACATGCACGGCCTGGCGATTGCCGCCGAGACGCTGGGAAAGCCGATCCCGGAGGTCGGCCTGACCACGTTCCGTGCGCCCTATACGCCGGTCACCTTCGGCGCGATCGTCAGCCATGCGCGCGGTCCGCTGTTCGACCCGACGCGCAGAACCGCGATCCATCCCTGGGCCGAGGCGCAAGGTGCCGTGTTCGAGGATGTCGGCCAGTGGAAGCGCGCCTGGTATTTCCCCAAGGCGGGCGAGGACATGCATGCCGCGGTCGACCGCGAATGCGTCGCGGTGCGCAAGACGGCGGGCCTGTTCGATGCCTCTACGCTGGGCAAGATCGAGGTGGTTGGGCCGGATGCGGCCAAGTTCATGGAACTGCTCTACACCAACCCATGGGAGAAGCTGGAACCCGGCCGCTGCCGCTACGGCATCATGCTGCGCGAGGACGGCTTCATCTATGACGACGGCGTCGTCGGCAGGCTGGCCCCCGACCGTTTCCACGTGACGACGACGACCGGCGGCGCGCCGCGCGTCATGAACCACATGGAGGATTATCTCCAGACCGAGTTCCCGCATCTCAATGTCTGGCTGACCTCGATCACCGAGCAGTGGGCTGTCATCGCCGTGCAAGGGCCGAGCGCGCGGAAGATCATAGAGCCCTTGGTCGAAGGCATCGACATGTCCGACGAGGCGCTGCCGCATATGTCGGTGCGTGAAGGCAAGATCTGCGGCGTGCCGACGCGGTTGTTTCGCATGTCGTTCACCGGCGAGCGCGGCTTCGAGGTCAATGTGCCGGCCGACTATGGCCAGGCGGTCTGGGAAGCCCTGTGGGCCGAGGGCCAGAAGCATGGTGCGGCCGCCTACGGCACCGAGGCGATGCACGTGCTGCGCGCCGAAAAAGGCTACATCATCGTCGGCCAGGACACGGATGGCACGGTAACGCCGAACGACGCCGGGCTCGACTGGGCGGTCGGCAAGAAGAAGACCGATTTCGTC